>JAJECB010000031.1 GCA_022822245.1 Gammaproteobacteria bacterium | reverse complement strand
GGCGCCGAAGTTGGCGCCGCCGGTGCTCATGTCGTAGTTGTCGACCACCGGCATGTCGCGGCCGATGTACTTCCACTGCGACGGATCCTTGAGCTTCGGGGCGGCGTCGCCCGCGGGCACTTCGATGTCGGCGGCCGCGTCGAAGGACTTCACCTTGCCGCGATAGACCGGCGCCCGCGCCACCACCGCGATCTTCATGCCGGGAATGGTCACGTCGGCACCGAAGTCGGCGCCCCCGGTGCTCATGTCGTAGTTGTCGACCACCGGCATGTCGCGGCCGATGTACTTCCACTGCGACGGGTCCTTGAGCTTCGGGGCGTCCTCGCCGGTCGGCACGGCGATGTCGGCGGCCGCGTCCACCACCTCTCCGAAGTCGAAGGACCGGCCCGAGCCGGTGTGGTGGATGCGGTGGTCCTTCGCGTACACCTCACCCGGGTCGACGCCCCATTTCCGGGCTGCCGCCTGCTCGAGCACGTACCGCCCGGCGGCGCCGAGCTCGCGCATGACGTCGAGGTGATGGCGGGTGCTGCGCGAGCCGTCGGTGTTCTGGCCGTCCTTCCCCGCCGGGTCGTACTTCTCCGCATCCCCCGGGGCCTGCCAGATCTTCACCCGCTGCCAGTCGGCCTCGAGCTCGTCGGCGAGGATCATCGGAATGCCCGTCCGCACCCCCTGCCCCATTTCCGAGCGGCTGCAGGTGATGGTCACCATCCCGTCGTCGGCGATGGAGACGAAGAGGTTGGGCTGTACCGAGGCACCCGTCGACTGCGCCTGCGCCCCCGCGATGAGCGAGCTCGGGAGAACTTGCGCGCCGAGCACCATCGCGCCCGTGATGCCGGAGTTCTTGAGGAAGTCGCGCCGGCTGAGGTTCCGTATGCCGTTCATGGTCAGACCTCCTGCGCGGCCGTGCGGACCGCGGCGAAGATGCGCTGGTAGGTGCCGCAGCGACAGATGTTGCCCGCCATCCCGGCGACGATCTCGTCGTCGCTCGGGTCGGGGTTCTGGTTGAGCAGAGACGCCGCGGACATGATCTGCCCGGACTGGCAGTAGCCGCACTGCGGGACGTTGTGCGCGCGCCACGCCCGCTGCACGGGATGGTTGCCTTCGGAGTCGAGGCCTTCGATGGTGGTCACCTCCTTCCCGTCGGCGTACGAGACCGGCGTGACGCAGCCTCGAACGGCGACGCCGTCGACGTGCACCGTGCACGCCCCGCAGAGCGCCATGCCGCACCCGAACTTGGTTCCCGTGAGCCCCAGCTCGTCGCGCACGTACCAGAGCAGGGGCATGTTCGGATCGCCGTGAAAGCGCCGATTGATGCCGTTGATCTTTACCGAAACCATTGATGTCCTCCTGTTGTTTTCCGGCTCGGATCCCGCCGCCGGAACCAAGGCCTGAACCCGGGCCCGCCGAGCCGCTCGCCGAGCCGCCCGTCGAGCGATGGACGGCCCGAGTATCACACGAATGCAGGTGCGGCGGAAGGTTGCGGAGGGCGGGGCCGCGGACTCCTATTCGCGGAGGATCCGGCCGCTCTTGGCATCGCGGATCGCGCTCGGCCGGAGGTGTCCCCCGGTCGGGCCGGGGACGACGAGGTCGAGCTGTCGACCGAGGCGCCACCGGACCTCGAGGGCGCGGCGGGCGGGCGGCGCGGCGGCGGTGTTCGCGCTCGTGGAGACGATGGCGCCGCCGAACCCCCGGCACAGCGCCGCGGCGATCGGATGAGCGGTGACCCGCACCGCCACCCGGGCATGCGAACCGCCCCGCGTTCCCGTCACCGCCCCCGGAACCCCCGCCCGGGCCGGCACGAGCCAGGTCACCGGGGGGTCCGACGGACGGCGGTCGCGAACGAGGTGTCGCTCGACCCAGTCCATCCAGTCGGGGCGCACGAAGGGCTCGAGGTGCCCACCGTCGGCACCGATGAGGAGGAGCCCCTTCGTGAACCGACGGCGCTTGATCGCGACGATCCGCGCGAGCGCCGTCTCGCACCCGGGGTCGCAGCCGAGCCCGAACACCGCCTCGGTCGGATAGGCGAGCACCCCGCCCGCGCGCAGGACCGCGACCGCGCGGGGGAGTCTCACCGATTCGCGAGCTTCGCGGCGAGCCCCGCGTTGTTCGCGGCCACCGCCTCGCGGGCCGCGGCGCGCTCCTCGAGCAGCCGCTCCGCGACGCGCGGGTCTTCGACGGCCAGGATCTGGGCCGCGAGCCAGGCCGCGTTCCGCGCCCCCGCCCGACCGATGGCGACCGTGGCGACCGGGATCCCGGCCGGCATCTGCACCGTGGACAGGAGCGCATCGAGCCCCTTCAGCGGACCCGCGTCGATCGGGACCCCGATGACGGGGCGGATGGTCTCCGCGGCGACCGCGCCCGCGAGATGGGCCGCGAGGCCGGCCGCCGCGACGAACACCGCGCAGCCGCGGCCCGCGGCGTCGTGGACGTAGGCCCGCGTCGCGTCCGGCGTCCGGTGGGCGGAGGTGATCCGCGCCTCGTAGGCGACCCCGAGCCGGTCGAACACCTCGAACGTGGTCTGCATCACGGGGAGGTCGGAATCCGACCCCATCAATACGGCGACGAATCGTCCGGTCATGTCTTCAGTTCTCTTCCAGGCAGCGTGCCGTCAGCCGGCCTCCGAAAGCGCCGCGCCGGGCTCCGCGGTCGGCTCTCGATGGCCGCACTCGCGCTGCGGGCACACCTTCTCAGCCCCCCTTCGCTTGGTCTGCTTGAGGGTGAGGATCGGCCAGCCGCAGCGAGGACAGGGCTCGTCGAGCGGCTCGTCCCACGTCGCGTAGTCGCATTTCGGGTAGGTCGAGCAGGAGAAGAACGGCTTGCCGCGGCGCGAACGGCGCTCCCGCAGGGTCCCGTCGCCGCACGCCGGGCAGGCGATATCCGTCTCGCGCAGCTTCTCGAGCGGTTCGGTGTGCCGGCATTCGGGGTAGCGGCCGCAGCCGGCGAACTTTCCGCTGCGCCCGCTCTTCTCGACGAGCGGGCCTCCGCACTTCGGACACTCGCGGCCCTCGAGCACCTTCGGCTCGCGCCCGCCGGCCGTTCCTTCCGCCGCCTCGTCGTCGTCGCCCCGGGGGAGGTTCCGCGCGTACCGGCACTCGGGGAACCCGGTGCAGCTAATGAAGTTTCCGCTCCGGCCGAGCCGTATGGCGAGGGGCCGCCCGCACTCGGGACAGGTCTCGTCGATGCGCTGCTGGGTCACCTGCTGACGGGTCACCGTCTCCTGCTTGAGCCGGACCTGCCCCTCGAAGTCCCGCCAGAACTCGTCGAGCACCGGAACCCAGGCCTTCCGCCCCTCGGAGATCGCGTCGAGGTCGTCCTCCATGCTCGCGGTGAAGCCGTAGTCCACGTAGCGGCTGAAATGCTCGGTCAGGAACCGGCTGACCACCCGCCCGACGTCGGTCGGATGGAACCGGCGCTTCTCGAGCTCCACGTAGCCGCGCTGCTGGAGCTTCGAGATGATGTCCGCGTAGGTCGAAGGGCGGCCAATCCCGCAGCGCTCGAGCTCGCGGACCAGGGTCGCCTCGGTGTATCGCGGCGGGGGCCGGGTGAAGTGCTGCTCGGCCCGGATGTCGGAAACGGTGACCACCTGGCCCCTGGAGAGCTTCGGCAGCCTGACCGTCCGGGGCGTCTTGCCGTCGCCGGCGGGCGCCGCCTCTCCCCCGGCGCCGGCCGAAGCGTCCACCGGGCGGCCTGGCGGAGGCGCGGCGTCCTCGTACACGGCGAGATAACCCGGCGAAGCGACGGAGGAGCCGGTGGCCCGAAAGACGTTGCCCTCGCCGCAGCCGAGGTCCACCGTGACGTCGTCCATCACCGCGTGCTTCATCTGGCTCGCCACCGCCCGCCGCCAGACGAGCTCGTAGACGCGCATCTGGTCGCGGGACAGGGTTCCGCGCAGCGACTCCGGGGTGCGGCCCGGCGAGGTCGGCCGCACCGCCTCGTGCGCTTCCTGCGCGTTGCGCGTGCGGGTGCGGTGCCGGGGCGGCGTCGCGGGCACCGCGTCCGAGCCGAACCGGTCGGCGAGAAACGCGCGGATTTCCGCCACCGCTTCCGCCGCGAGGCTCACCGAGTCGGTCCGCATGTAGGTGATGAGGCCTTCGCCGCCGACCCCTTCGTAGAGCTCCTGGGCGATCCGCATGGTACGGCTCACGTTGAAGCCGAGGCGGTTCGACGCCTCCTGCTGCAGGGTCGCGGTGGTGAACGGAGCGGGCGGCGTCCGGCGCCTTTTCTTCGCGCTGACGGACAGCACCTCGAGACCCCGGGAAGCATGCAGCCTGAGTGTCGCCTGGGCGGCGAACGCGGAGCCCTCGTCGGTAAACGTGAACTGCTCCACCTTCTCGCCCCGGTACTGCGCGAGCCGGGCGGAAAAGGGTGGCGGACCGGGCGCATCCGCGAGCACCGTCCAGTACTCGCGAGCCTCGAACGCGTCGATCTCGGACTCCCGGTCGGCGATGAGGCGAAGGGCCGGGCTCTGCACCCGTCCGGCCGAGAGGTTCGAGCGGATCTTCGACCAGAGCACCGGGGACAGATTGAACCCGACGAGGTAGTCGAGGGCGCGGCGAGCGAGTTGGGAGCTCACCAGGTTGGCCTGGAGCTCTCCCGGATGCTCGAGCGCCTCGCGGACCGCGCGCCGCGTGATCTCGTGGAACTGCACCCGGTACACCGGCTTGTCTTCGAGCACCCCCCGCTCCGACAGGAGCTGGGTGACGTGCCACGAGATCGCCTCGCCCTCGCGGTCGGGATCGGTGGCGAGATAGAGGGCGCTCGCGCGCCGCATGGCCCGCACGATCGCCTCCACGTGGGCCTCCGCGCGCGGCACCAGCTCGAAGTGCATGGCGAAGCCGCGCTCGGGCTCGACCGCCCCGGTGGCGGGAACGAGGTCGCGCACGTGTCCGTAGGAGGCGAGGACCGTGAAGTCCGGGTCCAGGTACTTCCCGATGGTGCGGGCCTTCGCCGGGGACTCGACGATGAGGAGCCGCCCCCCCCGCGGCCCACCGCCGCCCCGGCCCTTGCCCCCGGTCCGGGAGCGGGCGGGCGCGCCGGCTCCGCGCTTCGTTCCGCGGGCGGCGGCAGGTCGGGCGGATTGACGGGTCGCAGCCATTCGGAAGTCCGGTTCGTGAGCGTCGCGGGCGTTCAGCATACCCGCATGTAGCGCCCGGCGGGGTCCGTTTGGACCGAGCCGCCGATCTCGAGCACCAACAGAATCGGATATACCTGCTCGGGGGTCAATCCGGCCCGGCGGGCGATCGTCTCGACGCTGGCCGGCTCGTAGTCGAGCCGATCGAGCACCGCCGTCTCGTCCGGGCCAGGGGCGGGAGCCGCCTCCAGAGCGAGCGCCGGCGCGGGGGCGGGGGCAGCGTCCCCGTCCCGCGAGGCCGCGTTCGCACCGATGGGGAGCGCGGCCAGCTCCCCGGCGGGAAGCTCCTCGAGCACGTCCTCCACCCGCTCCACGAGCTTGGCCCCGTCGCGCAGCAGCCGGTGGCAGCCTGAGCTAAGGGGATTCAGGATGGACCCCGGCACCGCGAACACCTCGCGCCCTTGGTCCCCGGCGAGGCGGGCGGTGACCAGCGAGCCGCTCCGGGCCGCCGCCTCCACGACCAGGACCCCGAGTGAGAGACCGCTGATGATGCGGTTGCGCCACGGGAAGTTCCACGGCATGGGCCGGGTGCCGAAGGGAAACTCCGACACCAGCGCTCCCTGCTCCGCGATGCGCTCCGCAAGAGAGTGATGGGCAGCCGGGTAGACCCGGTCGAGAGAGCTCCCGAGGACCGCGACGGTCCGCCCCCCCGCCTCGAGCGCCCCTTGATGCGCCTCGGCATCGATCCCCTGCGCGAGGCCGCTCGTGATCACGAGGCCGCGGGCGGCGAGCTCGCCCGCGAGCCGGCGTGCGATGCGGGCGCCGGCCGGGGTCGCCCGGCGGCTTCCGACCACCGCGACCTGGGGAGCGGACAGCACACGCGCGTCGCCGCGAACGAGCAGCACCGCCGGCGCGTCCGGAATCACCCCGAGGCGCGGCGGCATCTCCGGATCGCCGCATCCGACGACACGTGCCCCGAGAGCGCGCAGGCATTCGAGGTCCCGTTCCGCGCGGTCCCCGTCGGGAACCGGCGCTCCGGAAACCGCGGGGCTCGGAGCGGCGCCGCGCCCCGCGGCCGCCCTTCGCCGTCGCTCCCGGGCCGCCGCCCCGCTCCGGGCCAGTGCGAGCAGGCTTCGTTCGCGTTCGGTGCGCTGCGCGTCCATGCGGTCTCCCTGCTTCCCGCCGCCTTCGAGGCTCCCGGTGACCGGGATCATACCGGCCGTTTTGCCGAGGATCGACCGGCGCTCCAACGGCCCGGACGAACGCTCGCACCGGCTCGCCGCGGCCGGGAAAGCTATAATCGCGGCCATGGCGGTGCTCGAGATACTCCATCATCCCGACCCCCGGCTCCGCAACGTCGCCGTCCCGGTGGAGGCGGTGGACGACGAGGTCCGGCAGCTCGCCGACGACCTGCTGGAAACGATGTACTCGGCGCGCGGCATCGGACTCGCCGCGGTACAGGTCGGCATCGCGCGGCGGGTCATCGTGGCGGATGTATCCCGGGAACGGAACGCCCCCCTCGCCCTCGTCAATCCCCGCGTCGCCGCCGTGCACGGGGAGGAGGCCGAGTTCGAGGAAGGGTGCCTCTCCGTGCCGGGGGTCTACGAGACCGTGTCCCGGCCCGAGCGGGTCCGGATCGAAGCTTGGGATCGCGATGGGAACGCGGTGTCGATGGAGGCCGAGGGAACCCTGGCCGCGTGCCTGCAGCACGAGATCGATCACCTCGACGGCCGGCTGTTCGTCGACTACCTGTCGCGGCTCAAGCAGCACCGGATCCGGAAGCGGGCCCTCAAGCAGCAGCGCGAAGCCCTCGCCTGACCGCCGGCCCGTGGTCGTCGTATTCGCGGGCACGCCGGAATTCGCCGTCCCGTCGCTCAGGATGCTGGCGGGCGGCCCGCATCGGATTGCGGCGGTGTACACCCGCGCGGACCGTCCGGCGGGACGGGGCCGGCGGATGGCCGCAAGTGCGGTCAAGGCCGCGGCCCTCGAGCTCGGGCTCCCGGTGGAGCAACCGGAGAGCCTGCGCGTCCCGGCGGCGCGCGAGCGCCTGGCCGCTCACCGCCCGGAGATCGTCGTCACCGCCGCTTACGGGCTCATCCTCCCTCCCGAGGTCCTCGCCATTCCCCCCTCCGGATGCATCAACGTCCATGCCTCGCTGCTTCCCCGGTGGCGCGGCGCGGCCCCGGTGCAGCACGCGCTGCTTGCCGGCGACTCCGAGACCGGGGCGACGATCATGCGGATGGACGACGGGATCGATACCGGCGACATCCTCCTCGCCCGGGCGTGCCCGATCCACCCGGACGACACCGCGGGCTCCCTCACCGATCGGCTCGCCCGCATCGGAGCGGAGGCGCTCGGGGAGGCGATGGCGGGTCTCGCGACCGGACGGAGCGCCCCCCGGCCCCAGGACGAGTCCGCCGCGACCCTCGCCCCGCGTATCCGCAAGGCCGACGCGCTCGTCGACTGGTCGGGCGACGCACGGGATCTCGAGCGGCGGGTGCGGGCGTTCGATCCCTGGCCGGCGGCCTTCACCTTCGTCGGGGAGGAGCCGTTGCGGATCCTCCGGGCGGAGGCGGTCGGGGAGCCGGATTCGGACCCGGACCACCCGGACCCGCCGCCGCCGGGGACGGTGGTGCGGGCCGGAGCGGCAGGCATCGAGGTCCAGACCGGCACGGGCCGTCTCCGGGTGCTCCGTCTCCAGCGCCCGGGCAAGCGGCCAATGGACGCACGGGAATTCCTCAACGGGCGAAGGCTCGACCCCGGGAATCGGCTCGGGAGCGGACCCGGGCGGGCGCGGGGTCCCGAATGAGCGACCCCGACCCGAACGCGGCCGCGGCCGGGGGACGGGCCCGCGGCCGTGGGGCCGCGCTCGCGATCCTGGGCGAGGTCCTTCACGACGGGCGCTCCCTCACTTCCGCCGTCGCAGACCGCCTCCGCCCGGTTTCGGACCCCCGCGAACGCGCCCTCGCGCGGGAGCTCGCGTCCGGGGTGGTCCGACACCTCCCCTCCCTTCGCCACGTGCTCGGCGCGCTCCTCGCCCGGCCCCTCCGGCGCCAGGACGAGCGACTCGAGACCGTGCTGCTGCTCGGCCTTTACCAGATTCTCCACACCCGGGTCCCTCCCCACGCGGCGGTGCACGAGACGGTACGGCTCGCAGGAAGGCCGGCATGGCGGCGCGGGCTCGCGAACGCGGTGCTCCGGCGCGCCGTGACCGAGCGCGACGCGATCCTGAGAGACCTGGAACGCAGCCCCGACCCGGAGGCCCGCCACGCCCATCCGGGCTGGATGATCGAACGGCTGCGCACCGACTGGCCCGACGACTGGGAGGCGATCCTCGCCGCGAACGCGGCGCGGGCCCCGATGACCCTGCGGGCCGGTCGCCGCGCCGGAGGCCGCGCGGCATGTCTCGAGGCGCTCCGGCGAGCCGGCCTCGAAGCGTCCCCGCACTCCGTCGCGCCGGATGCGGTCGTGCTGCTTCACCCGGTCGGGGTGGACGACCTGCCGGGCTTCGCGGACGGCGCGGTGTCGGTGCAGGACGCCGCCGCCCAGCTCGCGGTGCCGCTCCTGGACCTCGAGCCGGACCTGCGGGTGCTGGACGCGTGCGCCGCGCCCGGCGGCAAGACGGCGCAGATCGCCGACGCCGAGCCGAGACTTCGGGAGCTGGTGGCCGTCGACGTCGACCCGGACCGGCTCGCGCGGGCCGGGGAGAACCTCGCCCGCACCGGGGGATGGGCGCGGCTCGTGGCGGCGAATGCGAGCGCCCCCGAAGAATGGTGGGACGGGGTTCCCTTCGATCGCATCCTCATCGACGCACCCTGCTCCGGCTCGGGGGTCATCCGCCGGCACCCGGACATCAAGCTGCACCGCCGGGTGTCCGATCTCGAGCCGCTCCAGGCGCGCCAGTCCGCGCTTCTCGACGCCGCGTGGAGCATGCTGGCTCCCTCCGGGCGGCTGGTGTACGCTACGTGTTCGGTCTTCTTGCAGGAAGGCGCCGGCCAAGTGGCGCGTTTCCTCGAGCGTCACCACGACGCGGAACCGATCCGCTTCGCGTGGGGCCGAGCGTGTGGCCCCGGGCGGCAGATCCTTCCTGGAGACGCCGACATGGACGGTTTCTTCCACGCTTGCATCTCCAGGGAACGGCCATGACGACTGCGGCGCGCGAGGCGATCCCGGCCCGTCACGCACCCCTCTCGCGCCGGAGCGGGTGGCGGTTCGTCGCCCTCGTCTCGTTCCTGCTGCTGTCGCTCCTCATGCTGAGCGACGTCACTCGCAACCCCACCCGGTTCGGCGAGTTCTACACGCCGCTCATCGCGCTCACCGTCCTCGGGCTGGCGGTCCTCACCGCCCTGTTCGTCCGCGACTTCGCCCAGCTCGCGAGGGAGGTCCGCGCGAACCGCCCCGGAGCGCGGCTGACGGTACGGATGGTGGCCGTGTTCAGCCTCCTCGCGGTCACCCCGGTGATGCTGATCTACTTCTTCTCCGTCCAGTTCCTGCATCGCAGCGTCGACAACTGGCTCGACGTGCGGATCGAGCAGGCCCTGGAGGGGGCCCTCGAGCTCAGCCGCGCCTCCCTCCACCACAACATGCGCGAGCGCCTCAAGCAGGTCGAGCTCCTCGCGGTGCAGCTCTCCGATCTGCCCGAGCCGGACGCGACGGACCGGCTCCACGACACGTTCGACATGCTCGGCGCGTCCGAGGTCACCCTCATGTCCTCCAAGGGGCGCGTCATCGCGACGAGCACCAACACCACGGCCCTCGTGCCGCCCCCCCCGGACGAGGCGGTGCTTCTCCAGGTCCGGCAGGGCGGCACCTACATCGGGCTCGATCCCGTCGACGAGCTCGGCCTGGCCCTGCGCGTGGTGGTGAACATCGCGAGCCCCGCGCCGGGCCGGGAAGCCCGCTTCGTGCAGGCCCTGTTCCCGGTCGCGAAGGGCACCAACGAGCTCGAGTCCGGGGTGCGCACCGCGTTCGAGCGCTACCGCGACCTCATCTACCTGCGCGCTCCGCTCAAGACTTCGTTCATGCTCACCCTGTCCCTGGTCCTCCTCGTCAGCCTCCTCAGCGCGGTATGGGCGGCGGTCTTCGCCGCGCGGCGGCTCACCGCGCCGCTCCGGCGGATGGCGGAGCTGACCCGTTCGGTGGCGGCGGGTGACTACGGGACGCGGCTTCCGGACGAGGGATCGGACGAGATCGGGTTTCTCGCCGACTCGTTCAACGAAATGACGCGCAAGCTCGCGCTCGCGCGCGACGAGGCGCGCGACAGCCACCGTCAGCTCGAGGAGCAGCGCACCTACCTCGAAGCGGTGCTCTCGCGCCTCTCGTCGGGCGTGCTCACCACCAGCCATGACGGACGCCTGGTGACGTTCAACCGGATGGCGAAGGACATCCTCGACACGCCGCTGGAGCGCCAGTCGGGGTTCTCGCTTCATCGGGTGGACCGATTGAGCCCGCGGCTCACCCCGTTCGCCGAACGAGTGGCGGCCCGGATCCTCGCCGCCCGGCCGGACTGGCGCGAAGAGATCGAGATGGAGGGGCCGCACGGCCGGCAGATCCTGATGTGCCGGGGCACCGTGCTCCCCGGCCCCGAGGAGGCGGAGGCGGGACACGTCATCGTCTTCGACGACGTGACGAGGCTCATCGAGGCGCAGCGCAGCCAGGCGTGGGAAGAGGTCGCCCGGCGGCTCGCCCATGAGATCAAGAACCCCCTTACCCCGATTCAGCTCTCCGCGGAGCGGCTCCGGCACAAGTACCTGGATACGATGGACGGACCCGACGCGGAGTCGCTGGACCGGCTGACGCGGACCATCGTGCAGCAGGTCGAGAGCCTGAAGGAGATGGTGAACGCGTTCTCGAAGTACGCCCGCACGCCCGCGCGCCATACCCTTCCGGTCGACGTCAACGAGCTCGTGAGCGACGTCGCGGAGCTCTACCGCGACGAGGACGGGGGCGAACTCCTCCACCTCGACCTCGGCGGGCCGCTTCCGTCCGTCGTGGTCGACCCCGGGCAGTTCCGCCAGGTGCTCCACAACCTCATCCGCAACGCGGGCGAATCACTCGCCAACCGGGAACGCACCGGCGAAGGGAGGCATCCGGAACCGATCGCGGTCGGCACGCGGCGGGTCGTGGACCGGGGCCGCGAATACGTCGAGACCCGAATCGACGACGAGGGCGCGGGCATCGACGGCGCGGTCCTCGGAAGGCTCTTCGAACCCTACGTCTCGACCAAGCCCCGCGGGACCGGGCTCGGTCTCGCGATCGTGAAGAAGATCGTCGAGGAGCACGACGGCACGGTCGCGGCCGAAAACCGGCCGGAGGGAGGCGCGAGCCTCATCGTGCGGCTGCCCGCGGCGCCCGCCGCCCGGCACGCCCCCGCCGGCGAAGCCGCGGCGGCCGGAGCGGCGCATGGCTGAACGCCGGGGGCACGTCCTCGTCGTGGACGACGAGCCCGACATCCGGGCCCTTGTCAGCGAGATCCTCGGCGACGAAGGGTACGAGGTGGTCGGAGCGGAAGGGGCGGAGTCCGCCCGCGAGCTGCGCCGGGCCCGACGCCCGGACGTGATCCTGCTCGATATCTGGATGCCCGGGACGGACGGCATCACCCTGCTCCGGGAGTGGTCCGCAGCGGGGGGCCTCGACGCGCCCGTCATCGTGATGTCGGGCCACGGAACGATCGAGACCGCGGTCGAGGCGACCCGGCTCGGCGCGTACGACTTCCTCGAGAAGCCGATTTCGCTCGCCAAGCTCGTGCTGACCGTCGGAAGGGCTCTCGAGGCGGACCGCCTCACCCGTGAGAACCTGCGACTGCGCCGCCGCGCCGAGACCGGAACGGACCTCGTCGGCTCGAGCGCCGCGATGAACGAGCTGCGCGAGCGGGCGGGGCGCGCGGCGGCCCACGACGCGCCCATCCTCGTGACCGGCGAGTCGGGCACCGGCAAGTCGCGGCTCGCCCGGCACGTGCATGCCCTGAGTCCCCGCCGCGAAGGCCCCTTCGTCGCCGTGTCGGTCGCCGGGCTCACCGAGCCGGAGGAGCTGTTCGGCTCCGAGCGGGGTGCGGCGATCCACTACGGTCCGCTCGAAAGGGCCAATGCCGGCACCGTGTTCCTCGAGGACATCGCGGACATGCCGCCGGGGATGCAGGCGAGCCTCGCGGGGGCGCTTCAGAACGGCTCGTTCCACCGCACCGGGGGACGCGAGCCGGTGAAGGTGGACCCCCGGGTGATTGCCGCCTCGCGGCGCGACCTCTCGGCGGCGGTCGCCCAGGGCGACCTGCACCAGGACCTCTACTACCTCCTGAACGTCGTGCCCCTCGAGGTGCCGCCGCTCCGGGAGCACGCGGAGGACATCCCGCTGCTCGTCGAGTGGTTCATCGACGAGTTCGCGAACGGCGAGAACGTGCCGTTCCGCCGCTGCGACGTGGCGGCCAAGAACCGGCTGCGCAACCACCCCTGGCCGGGCAACGTGCGCGAGCTGCGCAACGTGGTGCAGCGGCTGATGATCCTCGGGCAGGGGCCCGACATCGACGCGCGCGACGTGGAGATGGGACTCGGGCCGGCCATGGGCGCGGCGGTTCCCGCCGAAGACTTCGACCTCCCGTTCAAGGAAGCCCGCGAGAACTTCGAGCGGGCCTACCTCATCCACCAGTTCGACCGGCCGGGATCCAGCATGAGCGAGATCGCGGCCCGCATCGGCATCGAACGCAGCCACCTCTACCGCAAGATCAAGCAGCTCGGGATCGATCGGCGTCCCGCGAGCGGGCGGTTCACGGCATGAGGATCCTCATCCTCGGCGCCGGGCAGGTAGGCAGCTCGGTGGCCGCGTCGCTGGCGGGAGAGGCCAACGACATCACCGTCGTCGACAGCAACCCGGACGCCCTCCGCCATCTCCAGGAGCACTTCGATCTCCGCACCCTGACCGGCTTCGCCTCGCACCCCGACGTGCTGCGCCGCGCGGGAGCGGAGCACGCCGACATGCTGCTCGCGGTCACCAACAGCGACGAGACCAACATGATCGCCTGCCAGGTGGCCTTCCACCTGTTCGACACCCCGACCCGGATTGCGCGGGTCCGCGCCCGCTCCTACCTGAGCCAGCAGACGTTGTTCGAGCCCGGATGTCTCGCCATCGACGAGCTCATCAGCCCCGAGCAGGAAGTCACGAACCACATCGAACGGATCATCGAATATCCCGGTACCTTGCAGGTCCTCGAGTTCGCGGACGGCATCGTGCTCATGGTCGCGGTGCGCGCATATCACGGCGGGCCCCTCGTCGGGCATGCCCTGCGGACCCTGAGCGACCACCTGCCGACGGTGGACGCTCGGGTGGCGGCCATCTATCGCCGCGGGAGAGCGATCATTCCGAATGGCGACACGGTGATCGAGGTCGATGACGAGGTGTTCTTCGTCGCGGCGCGAGAGGATATCGGGAACGTTCTCGGAGAGCTCAGGAACCGGGAGAGCCGGGTGCGCACGGTGATGCTCGCGGGGGGCGGCAACATCGGCCGGCGGCTTGCCCAGGCACTCGAGCCGAGCTACCGCGTGAAGCTCATCGAGCGCAGCGACAAGGTGGTCACGCGCCTTTCCGAGGAGCTCGACCGCACGGTCGTGCTGCGGGGAGACGCGGCGGACGAGGACCTGCTCCTCGAGGAGAATATCGACCGGACCGACGTGTTCTGCGCGGTCACCAACGACGACCAGGCCAACATCCTGTCCGCCATGCTCGCCAAGCGCCTCGGGGCCGGCAAGGTCATGTCCCTCATCAACCGCGGGGTGTACGCGGACCTCGTGCAGGGCAACAGCATCGACATCGCCTTCTCTCCCGCCCAGACCACCATCGGCACCCTGCTCGCCCGCGTCCGGCGCGGCGACGTGGTCGCGGTCCACTCGCTGCGGCGCGGTGCGGCGGAGGCCATCGAGGCCATCGCGCACGGCACCCGGCACACCTCGAGGGTGGTCGGCCGACAGGTCGACGCCATCGACCTCCCTCCGGACACGACCATCACCACCCTGGTGCGTGACGGCGAAGTCGTCATGGCGCACCACGACACGGTCATCGAGGCGGACGACCACGTCATCCTGTTCCTGCTGGACAAGCGACGGGTCCCGGACGTCGAGCAGCTTTTCCAGATCACGACCGAGATGCACTACCCGCCGTGAGGTCCATCGCCTCGAACGGGGCTGGCCCGCATGTCTCGCCAACTTTCGTCGCGAGGACGGAAGGAGGACACCCATGCTGTCCGCCGGGGAACGGATGATCGTCCCGGAACCGTAGTCGGCCCCGCGACGCCAGCATGCACCTGTTCGCCGTTCAGCGCATCCTCGGGCTCCTGCTCGGGCTGTTCAGCCTGACCATGGTGCCGCCCCTCGCGGTCTCCTGGTTCTACCTGGACGGCAACCTCGCCTCGTTCGCGATCGCCTTCGCGCTGGTCCTCGGGGGCGGGGTCGCGTTGTGGTTGCCGGTGCGCAAGCACCGCCGCGAGCTTCGCCTGCGCGACGGCTTCCTCGTCGTCGTCGCGTTCTGGGTAGTCCTCGGCCTCTCGGGCGCGGTGCCGTTCCTGCTCCTCGACGACCCCGAGATGACGGTCGCCGACGCGGTGTTCGAGGCGGTGTCCGGGCTCACCACCACCGGCGCGACGGTCATCACCGGGATCGACTCGCTCCCGCGGTCCCTCCTCTTCTACCGCCAGATGCTCCAGTGGCTGGGCGGCATGGGGATCATCGTGCTCGCGGTCGCCATCCTGCCGGTGCTCGGCATCGGGGGCCTCCAGCTCTACCGGGCGGAGACCCCCGGGCCGATGAAGGACCAGAAGCTCACCCCCCGCATCACGGAAACCGCCAAGGCGCTCTGGTACATCTACCTCGGACTGACGATCCTGTGCGCGCTCAGCTACCGGCTGGCCGGCATGGACTGGTTCGACGCGGTGGCGCACAGCTTCTCGACGGTCGCGATCGGGGGGTTCTCGACCCACGATGCGAGCCTCGGCCACTTCCAGAGCCCGGCCGTCGAGGGGGTGGCGATGGTGTTCATGGCGCTGGCGGGGATCAACTTCGCGCTCCACTTCGTCGCCTGGCGGGCCCGCAGCCCCGCCGCGTACCTCCAGGACGCCGAGCTCCGGGCCTACGCCTACTTCCTCGCCGCGATGGTCGCGGCGACGAGCGCCTACCTGTACGCGACCGGCACGTTCGAGGACGCCCTCGATGCGCTCCGGTTCGGGGCGTTCCAGGCCATCGCCTTCGGGACCACCACCGGATTCACGACGAGCGGCTACACCGCGTGGCCGGGGATGCTCCCGGTGCTGCTCGTGCTGTCGAGCTTCGTCGGGGCCTGCGCCGGCTCGACCGGCGGGGGGCTCAAGGTCATCCGGGTGCTGCTGCTCGTCAAGCAGGGGATGCGGGAGATCCAGCAGCTCATCCACCCCAACGCGCGGGTCTCGATCAGAGTCGGGGAGACCGCCCTCTCGGACCGGGTGGTGGCCGCGGTGTGGGGGTTCTTCGCGGGCTATGTCGTCGTCTTCGTCTTCTTCCTGCTCGCCCTCATGGCCTCGGGTCTCGATCAGGTCACCGCGTTCTCCGCGGTCGCCGCCTGCCTCAACAACCTCGGGCCCGGCCTCGGCGAGGTCGGCGGCAACTACGCGGAAATCGGCGCGGGCGCGAAGCTCCTCCTCAGTCTCGCGATGCTTCTCGGGCGGCTCGAGGTCTTCACCCTGCTCGTCATTCTCACCCCCGGTTTCTGGCGCGTCTGACCATCGCGCCAACCTCGGTAACGAATTGTTATGATATAACTTTTACGTTTCGCCCCTCCGGATGGACAGGCTATACTCGGCTGGCCGGCAGCGTGGGAGGAATGCCGATCAGCTTGCCCGCAAGGATTGCGGCCCGCCGGGCCGGCGTGTCTCATCAGGTGGAGAACAACGACCATGACGAAGAAGCTGCTCTCGGCCGCATTCGCGGTTCTCGCCGGCTTCGCGGTAGCCTCCGCGCAGGCGGCCTGCGAAGACAACTGGAAAGACTGCGCCGGCAAGCCTTGGGTGGACGGCGACGTGATGGACACCCCCATGGGGAGCATCTGGTGGCCGCACCCGATCTGGGGTGAGGGCGACCAGGCCGGCTCGACCAACTGGTACAAGAAGTCCGAGGTCGTGGCGCGTGCACTTTCCGCAGTCAAGGACAACGTGACATACAAGCTCGGTCACGAGTACCACTCCGGCATGCCGATGTTCGGTCAGCGCAAGTGGGTCATTCGCATCCCCGCCTCTCCGACCGGCGGCCCCGTCGGCCAGAACAAGATCATCTGGCACGACGAGTTCCTCGCGACGGAGATCGGCCAGGCCGGGACCCAGTTCGACGGCCTCGGGCACGTCGGGGTGCAGGTCGGCGAGGACGGCGACAAGACCAACATGCGCTTCTACAACGGCTATACCGTGCAGGAGATGCAGGGGGCCTACGGGCTCGCGCAGCTCGGCACCGAGAAGCTCCATCCCATCGTCGCCCGCGGGGTCCTCATCGACTTCACCCTCGTCCACGGCGACATGGAGCACGGCGTATGCGCCAACATGGACGATCTGAAGATGGTGCTCGAGAAGCAGGGCATGTCCGACTTCGAGTTCGCGGAGGGCGACGCGCTCCTCTTCCGCTACAACTGGGAGCGGCACTGGGACGATCCGCCCGCCTACAACCAGGGCACCCCCGGGATCTGCATGGACGTCGCGCGCTGGGTCGCCGAGGACGTCAAGGCGGGCGTGGTCGCGGGCGACACCTGGCCGGCGACGGACCCGGTTCCCTATCCGGACGAGCCGGCGTGCGCGTTCTGCGTCCACAACTACCTCCAGACCCGCCACGGCATCGTCACCCAGGAGAACCTGGCCCTGACGCAGCTCGCGGACGACAAGGCTTACGTCTTCGCGTACCTTTACTCGCCGTCCCCGATTCGCGGCGGAACCGGCTCGCACGGCTCGCCGATCGCGGTGCGCTGAGCACTTGAGCCACGGCCCGGAGCCCGGCGGGAGGTCCCCGCCGGGCTCCGGTGGATCCCTCTCCGGGGACGGGCGCGAGGTCGCGGCGCCGGAGCGCCCGGGCACTCGCCACCGGTTCATTCGCGGGAGGACGACACGATGCCTTCAGGATTGCGACGCCTTTCCCGGCTTCCGGCCCTTGCGGCCTTCGCATGCGCCCTCTCGTTCGCCCTGGCCGTGGCCCCCGCCTCCGCCCTCAATCCGTTCGGGAACCGCGGCAGCGAGCCGATCCCGGATCACGACGTGCACAACCAGGCGCCGGACGCGCCCGCCGCGGCGCTGACGTGGGACGAGCTGATGAACCTCGAGGTCACCGTCGACTCGCCGGCCCCGCTCCAGACCGTCTTCCACGTCTCCTATCCGGACTCCCTGAAGGCCAAGGACGGTACGGTGGTCCGGATCCGGGGGTTCATGTATCCCCTCGAGGCCGGGGAGACCCACACGTACTTCCTCCTGAGCGCCCTGCCTCCGAGCTGCCCCTTCTGCCTGCCCGCGAGCGCCCGGGGACTCGTCGAGGTCACGTGCGACGAAGGGGTTCGCTACACCCTCACCGGTGCTCCTCGAAGGCCGCTTCGAGCTGATGGAGGAGGACGATGCGCTCGGAACCGGCCTTCACTACCGCCTGAACAACGCCCGCTCGGCGAGCTGACGACCTCGAGCGTGCCGGCTCAGCGGCGTTCGAGGAGGACGGTCGCGACGTCGAGGCGGTATGCGCGGATGGCGGGCACCATGGACGCGACGAGGGCGATGAGCACCGCGCCCGCCGCCACGAGCCCCTCCTCCGGCACCCACCCGAGCGCCCCGAGGGAGAGGGAACGCGCCCGCTCGAGCCACTCCGCGAGGAGCCAGCCCGCCGCGTGGCCGAGGGCGGTGCCGAGCGCGGCGCCGGCGACCCCGAGCACCGCCCCCTGGATGAGGACGAAGCGCAGGATCCGGCCCCGCGATGCCCCCAGGGTCCGCATGACCGCGAGGTCGTAGCGCTGCTCGTGCATCGCGTGCCA
>JAJECB010000329.1 GCA_022822245.1 Gammaproteobacteria bacterium | reverse complement strand
GCGACATGGGGCAGTGTGGGCGGTCTACGGGGGTTGCCTGCGGCCGATTGCCGGTGGCAGCCCCCGCCCGAGCCTCGTTCCGGGGCCAAAATGAGAATCGCTGGAGCGCCCGGTAGTGTCTCGGTTTGAGCGCCCGCGTCCGTTGCGCGGGCACGCGGCGCCGTGGTAAGGGTATGGCTCCACAGGCCATCCAACCACTTCATTTTCATCCGACACGGAGAATTCACCATGAAGAGAGCAATCCTTTTCGCGGCCGCCCTGCTGGTATCCGGGGCGGCGAGCGCCGAGCGGTTCGTGATGATTACCCACACCCAGGGGACCGACCCCTTCTGGCCGGTCGTCCAGAAGGGCGGCGAGGACGCCGCCAAGGCGGTCGGCGCCGAGTTCGAGTACAACTTCGCCCCGTCCGGCGACATGGCGGACATGGCCAGGCTCATCGAGGCGGCCACCGCCACCCAGCCGGACGGCATCGTCGTCTCGCTGCCCGACGCGGACGCCCTCGGCGGGGCCATCAAGGCCGCCGCGGACTCGGGGATCCCGGTCATCACCATGAACTCCGGCCTCGAGTCCTCCGCCGCGGTCGGCGCCCTCATGCACGTCGGGCAGCCCGAGCGCCTCGCCGGAGAGAAGGCCGGGGAGCGGGCCAAGTCGGAAGGGGCGACCAAGGCCCTGTGCCTCAACCAGGAGTCGTTCAACACCGCCCTCGTCGACCGCTGCGAGGGATACTTCGCGGCGATGGGCGCGGACCTCAACATGATCGACGTGTCGAACGACGTCGCGCAGATCAAGACCCGCACCGCCGCCGCCCTTCAGTCGGACCCCGAGGTCAATGCCCTGCTCGCGGTCGGCCCGCACGTGTGCGTCGCGGCCGCCGAGGCGGTGAAGGAGGTCGGGGCGGAGATCCACCTCGCGTGCTTCGATCTCTCCCCCGAGGTGATCAACCTCATCCAGGCCGGCGACGTGGCGTTCACCATCGACCAGCAGCAGCGCCTCCAGGGGTACATGCCGATCATCGTGCTGCACCTCTACAACCAGAACGCGGGGCTGCTCCCGGGCGCGAACATCCCGTCAGGGCCGGGGTTCGTGGACGCGTCGAACGCGGCCGGGGTCGCGGCGCAGGCGGGGGTGAACCGCTGATCCGGCGTTCGACCTGACCCGACAGGTCCGGCTGGCTCGCTCCCCGCGTCCGCGGGGCGAGCCGGCCGGGTGCAAGCCCGATCCGCCGGAGGAGACACGAGCCGATGGCATCAACCGCTGAGAACGGCCCCGGGGTGGGGGGCGCCGGCGGGCGCTCGGAAGCCGATCGCCTGAAGCACGGGGGGTGGTTCTCCCGCCTCGTTCACCGCCCCGAGATCGGGGCCTTTTCCGGCATGATCGTGCTCCTCGTGTTCCTCGCCCTCGCGGCCGGGGACGTCGTCTACAACCCCCTCGGGATCAAGAACAACCTCGCCATCATCGCGCAGCTCGGGATCATCGCCACCGGCGCGTGCATGCTGATGATCGCCGGCGAGTTCGACCTTTCCATCGGCTCGATGATCGGGTTCGCCGGCATGTCGATGGCGATCATGCTGAAGTGGGGCCTGCCCTTCGGGCTCGGTCCCGCATCGCCTCTCGCCGCGTTCCTCATCACCCTTTGCATCACGCTCGCGATCGGCTGGGTCATCGGCACGATCGTGGTGCGGACCCGGCTCTCGTCCTTCATCGTCACCCTGTCGTTCCTGTTCATCCTGCGCGGCGCGACGGAGGTCTGCTTCCGGACCTTCAACGGCTCGACCCAAGTCTCCGGCCTCCCCGACTTCAAGCAGACCGACTTCTTCGCCGCCCTCTTCGGGGGCGAGACCTTTCAATGGTTCTACGATCTCCTCTTCTGGCTCGGCGTCAACTACAACCGGGCCGGCGAGCAATGGGTGACGGGGTTCGACGCGAAGGTGGCGTGGTGGCTCGTGATCGCGGGGGCGGCGTGGTTCGTGCTCTCGCGCACCGAGCTCGGAAACTGGATCTACGCGACCGGCGGCAACGAGGAGGCGGCCCGGGCGAACGGCGTCCCCACCGACAAGGTGAAGGTGTCCCTGTTCATGTTCACCGCGTTCTGCGCCACCATCTTCGCCGCCACCCAGGTGTTCGACACCAACACCGCGGACGCCGCCAAGGGGAACCTGAAGGAGCTCGAGGCGATCGCCGCCTCGGTGGTGGGCGGCGTCATCCTCTCCGGCGGGTTCGGCTCGATCCTCGGGGTCGTCTTCGGGGCCGTCATCTTCGGGCTCGTCCAGAACTCGGTGTTCTACATCTCCTGGATCGACGGCTCGTACTACCGGACGTTCCTCGGCACGGTGCTCCTCGTCGCCGCGCTCAGCAACGAGACCATCCGAAAACGAATAACCGGGGGGATATGACGTGGCCGAACCGCTCATCCGGCTCGAGGACATCGTCAAGCGCTTCGGGAACTTCACGGCGCTCGACGGGGTCTCGATGGAGGTCCACCCCGGGGAGGTGCACGCCCTGCTCGGGGACAACGGGGCCGGCAAGTCCACCCTCATCAAGGTGCTGGCCGGCGTGCACCAGCCGACTTCGGGGACCATCCACGTCGACGGGCAGCCCGTCGTCTTCCGCAACCCGCTCGCCGCATCCGATGCGGGGATCGGCACCGTCTACCAGGACCTCGCCCTCAACGCGCTGACCTCGGTCACCCGCACCTTCTTCATGGGCCGGGAGATCACCAGGGGCGCGCGCCCGTTCGGGGTCATGCAGACGGCGGAGATGAACCGCATCACCCGGGAGGAGATGGCCAAGATCGGCATCAACATCGCCGATCCCGAGCAGGCGGTCGGGACGATGTCCGGGGGGCAGAAGCAGACCCTCGCCATCGCCCGGGCGATCTTCTTCGGGGCGCGGGTGCTGATCCTCGACGAGCCGACGTCCGCCCTCGGGCAGAGGCAGCAGCTCGAGGTGCTGAAGACCATCAAGCGGGTGCGAAGCCGCGGCGACATCGCGATCATCCTCATCACCCACAACGAGATCCACGCCCAGCTCGTGGCGGACCGCTACACCTTCCTCAGCCTCGGCCGGGTGATCGGAAGCGGGGTCGCGGAAGACCTCGGCGGCGAGGACATCCGGCGGCTCATGGCGGGCGGGGCCGAGATGGCGGACCTCGAGGAAGAGCTGGCCACCATCCACTGAGGCGGCCACGAGTCGGCCGCGCGCGGGGCGAGGGGGGCGGCATCCCGAGTGGGATGCCGCCGAGCGGGGACGGTCAGGGCACCAGGACGGTCGAGCCGGTGGTCCGGCGTCCCTCGAGCGCCCGGTGCGCTTCGGGCGCCTCGCCGAGCGGGAACGTCTGGTTGGTCCGGATCTTCACCGCCCCCGAGGTCACCACCTCGAAGAGGTCCTCGGCCATCGCGACCAGGTCCTCGCGCCGGGCGGAGTACGACATCAGGGTGGGCCGCTGGAGGTAGAGCGAGCCCTTCTGGCCCAGCACGCCGATCTCGAACGGCGCAATCGACCCCGAGGACTGCCCGAAGCTCACCATCGTTCCGGCCGGCCGCAGGCAGTCGAGGGAGTCGTTGAACGTGTCCCGCCCCACCGAGTCGTAGACGGCGGGCACCCCCGCCCCGCCGGTCAGCTCGCGGACCCGCTCCACCACGTTCTCGCGGGTGTACACGATGGGGTGGTCGCACCCGTGGGCGCGCGCCAGCTCGGCCTTCTCGTCGCTCCCCACCGTGCCGATGACGGTGGCCCCGAGATGCTTCGCCCACTGGCAGGCGATGAGCCCGACCCCGCCGGCCGCGGCATGGAAGAGGACGGTGTCACCGGCCCTGACCGGATAGCTGCTCTTGAGGAGGTACTGGACGGTCATACCCTGGAGCATCATGGACGCGGCGGTCACGTCGGTCACCGAACCGGGGGTACGCACCAGCCGGTCCGCCGCGATGATCCGCTCCTCGGCGTAGGCGCCAAGCGGGCCCGCGTAGGCTACCCGGTCGCCGACCGCGAGGTCGGTGAC
This sequence comes from Gammaproteobacteria bacterium, assembly GCA_022822245.1. The sequence continues at coordinate 5,407 of JAJECB010000329.1, read as the reverse complement.
CCCCTCGCCGAGCGCGAGGACCTCGCCGGCGCCCTCCATCCCGGGGGAGAACGGAAAGGGGGGCGACGGATAGAGCCCCATCCGGAAGTAGACGTCGATGTAGTTGAGCCCGACCGCGGTGTGCCGGATGCGGGCTTCGCCGGGGCCCGGCTCGCCGACCGTCACCTCTTCGAGGCGCATGACTTCGGGGCCGCCGGTCTCGTGAATCTGGATCGCCTGGGGCATTCGGGTTTCTCCTTCTCGTGGACGGGTTCGGCGCCGTTCGGCGAGCAGCCGGCGCAGCGGGCGCGAATGATCGCGCCTCGGCCGGGTCGAACGCAATCGCCGGCCTCCCGGGAGCGTGGGAATTGCAATCGCCCGGCCGATTCCATTAGCGTAGCGAGAGACCCTTCTCCGGCGCGCGGAGGCATTGAATGAACGAGCGACGCGTCATCCGTGTCCGCGATCTCATGGCCGAGAAGTTCGGCACCATCGAGGGCAGGGCCACGGTCTCCGAGGCCCTCACCCGGATGAAGGAGCTCGGCACCGCGGTGCTCATCGTCGAGCCGCGCAACGAGGACGACGAGCCCGGCATGCTCCTCGTGTCGGACATCGCGCGCGAGGTCCTCGCGAAGGACCGCTCGCCGCGGCGGGTCAACGTGTACGAGCTCATGCTCAAGCCCGTGGTCAGCGTGCACCCGGACATGGACATCCGCTACTGCTCGCGGCTCTTCGTGCAGCACAGCCTCACCCGTGCTCCGGTCGTCGAGAACGGGCGCATCATCGGGATCATCAGCCCCAACCGGCTCGTGCTCGACGGTCTCTACGCGCTGCTGGAAGACGGGTAGTGGGCGGTACCGCGAGTCCCGGCGGAGCGGAGCCGGGGAACGGGGGGGCCGCGGCTCGCCGGCGGACCGGCTTCGTCTACGACCCGGCCTGCCTCCGCCACGACCCGGGACGCGCCCATCCGGAACGAAGCGCGCGCCTCACCGCGACCATGGAACGGCTCGAGCGCGAACCCTGGTTCGGGGATCTCGAGCCGGTCGCGGCCGAGCCGTGCCCCGCGGATTGGCTCGAGACGGTGCACGCCGCCGAGTACGTCGCCCGCGCGGAGGAAGTGTGCCGGGCGGGCGCCCCGTACCTCGACGTCCCCGACGTCGGGGTCAGCCGGGATTCCTTCGACGTGGCGCGGATCGCGGCCGGGGCAGGGCTCGCCCTCGCCGACCGTCTCTTCGCCGGCGAGATCGACAACGGGTTCAGCCTCGCCCGCCCCCCCGGCCACCATGCCGAGCGCGCTCTCGCCCTCGGCTTCTGCCTGTTCAACAACGCCGCCGTCCTCGCCCGCTACCTCCAGCGCCGGCACGGGCTCGAGAAGATCCTCGTCCTCGACTGGGACGTCCACCACGGGAACGGCACCCAGCACACCTTCGAGGAGGACCCCACCGTCCTCTACGCGAGCCTGCACCAGTACCCGTTCTATCCCGGCACGGGGGCGGCGAGCGAGGAAGGCACCGGGCGCGGCAAGGGGGCGACGGTCAACTGCCCGATGCCGGCCGGGGCGCGCGACGCCCTCTACGAGGAGGCGTTCCGCACCCGGATCCTTCCCGCGATCGACGCATTCGGGCCGGATGCGGTGGTGCTCTCGGCCGGGTTCGACGCCCACGCCGAGGACCCCCTCGCCGCCGTCGAGCTCTCCACCGGGTGCTACCGCTGGATGAGCGAGCGGATCCTCGAGGCGGCGGACCGCCACGCGGGCGGCCGGGTCCTGTCGCTCCTCGAGGGGGGTTACAGCCTGGAGGCGCTGCCCGAGTGCGTCGCCGCCCACCTCGAATGCCTGGCCGGAGTACCCACCGATGCATGAGCGTCCGGCGGGCCGCCGGAGAGGTTCGGAGACGCGGCCGGAGGCGGGCACCCCCCGCCTGCGTTCGGCCGCCGGGGTGCTCGCCGGCGCCGGCGCCGGCGCCGTCGTCCTCGCCGTCGCCACCCTCGTGGCCGCTCCGCCGGCCGGCGCCGAGAGCTCGATCAGCCACGCGACGGCCATCCGGGAGACGCCGCGATACCCCGTCGGGTTCCCCCACTACGACCATGCCGACCCGAACGCCCCCAAGGGCGGCACGGTGCGCCAGGCGTCGGTCGGCTCGACCTACGACAGCCTCAATCCCTTCATCGTCAAGGGGAACCCGGCGGCCGGGATCGGCCTCCTCTTCGATACCCTGACCGAGGACTCGCCGGGCGAGGCGACCGCCTCCTACGGCCTCCTCGCGGAATGGATCGAGGTCGCCGACGACGGGTCCTGGACGACGTTCTGGCTGCGTCCGGAAGCGCGTTTCAGCGACGGCAGCCCCGTCACCCCGGAGGACGTGGCCTTCTCGCTCGAGATCCTGAAGACCAGGGGACATCCCTTCTACCGCGGCTACTACGAGGACGTCCGCGCCGCGGAGCCGGTCGAAGGAGATACCCCATCGGGTCGGCGCCGGGGGGTCCGGTTCGTCTTCGGAGAGGGCGTCAACCAGGAGCTCCCGAGCATCCTCGGCCAGCTCCAGGTGCTGTCGAAGTCCGACTGGGAGGGGAAGGACTTCGGCGAGACGACCCTCGAGCCCCCGCTCGGAAGCGGCCCCTACGTCATCGAGGAGGGGTCGATCGACCCCGGGCGCTCCATCGTCTACCGGCGGAACCCCGACTACTGGGCCCGCGACCTCGCGGTGAACGTCGGGCGCTACAACTTCGACCGCATCCGCTACGACTACTACCGGGACGCCACCGTCGCGGTCGAGGCGCTCAAGGCCGGGGAGTACGACTTCCGCCGCGAGACGAGCTCCAAGCGCTGGGCGACGGGCTACGACGGGCCGGCCCTCGAAGCGGGGATGCTCCGCCAGGAGCTGCTCTCGCACCGCCGGCCGGCCGGGATGCAGTCCTTCGCCTTCAACCCGCGGCGGCCGATCTTCGCGGACCCGCGGGTGCGCGAGGCGCTCGCCTTCGCCTTCGACTTCGAGTGGACCAACCGCCAGCTCTTCTACGGCCAGTACCAACGAAGCCCGAGCTTCTTCTCGAACTCCGAGCTCGCCTCGTCGGGCCTTCCGTCCCCGGACGAGCTCGCGATCCTCGAGCCCTATCGGGGCCGGATCCCGGAGCGGGTGTTCACCACCGCTTACGAGCCGCCCCGCACCGACGGAGCGGGGGGGATCCGGCAGAACCTCCGCCGCGCGCGCGCCCTGCTTCGTGACGCGGGCTGGACGGTGCGGGACGGCCGGCTCGTCGAGACGGCGAGCGGCACCCCGATGGAGTTCGAGATGCTGCTCGTCAACCCGGACTTCGAACGGGTGGCGCTCCCCTTCGGCAAGAACCTCGAGCGGCTCGGGGTGCGGATGACGGTGCGCACCGTGGACCCCGCGCAGTACACGCGCCGGGTCTCGGACTTCGACTTCGACATGGTGGTGGGCTCGTTCGGCATCACCCTCTCCCCCGGCAACGAGCAGCGCGACTTCTGGGGCTCCGCCGCCGCGGACCTCCCGGGAAGCCGCAACCTCGCGGGCGCCCGGGACCCGGTGGTGGACGAGCTGGTCGAGCTCGTCATCTCGGCTCCCGGCCGGAAGGCGCTCATCGACCGGAGCCGTGCCCTCGACCGCGTGCTCCTCTGGAGCCACTACGTCATCCCGAACTGGCACCTCAACGCCTTTCGCATCGCGTCCTGGGACCTCTTCGGGCGTCCGGAAACGCGGCCCGCCTACGGGCTCGGCTTCGACACCTGGTGGATCGACGAAGCGAAGGCGGAGCGGGTGCGGGCGTGGCGCGAGAAGCGTGCGGAGAGCGAATGAGCGCGCTTCGCTGACGGACGGCCGCCCTCATTGCCGGAGCGGGAGGAGGCGCCGCCGCCGGCCTCCGGCCGGCGAGGGTAGGCGGCGGCGACTCCTGACGGCGGCCGACCGCGACTGAGGACGGGCTGCGACCGTTGGCCGCCTACATCGTCCGCCGGCTCCTGTTCATGATCCCGACCCTGTTCGGGATCATGGTCCTCAACTTCGTCATCATCCACGTTGCGCCGGGCGGCCCGGTGGAGCAGCTCCTCGCCGAGATCGGCGAGGCCGAAGTCGGCGCGGGCGTCGACGTCACGTCCCGGATCTCCGGCACCGGCGGTGGGGAGACGATCGGGAGCGCGGGCGGCGACATCACCTCGCGGTACCGGGGCGCGCGGGGCCTCGACCCCGAGTTCGTGCGCGAGATCGAGCGCATGTACGGCTTCGACCGCCCGCCCGTCGAGCGCTTCTTCACCATGATGTGGAATTATCTCCGCTTCGACTTCGGGGAGAGCTACTTCCGCGACCGGTCGGTGGTCCTCCTCGTGGTCGACAAGATGGACGTGTCGATCTCGCTCGGGCTGTGGACGACCCTCCTCGTGTACCTCGTGTCGATCCCCCTCGGGATCGCCAAGGCGGTGCGCGACGGCTCCTCGTTCGACGTGTGGACGAGCGCCGCCATCGTCGTCGGCTACGCGGTCCCCGGGTTCCTGTTCGCGATCCTCCTCGTGGTGCTGTTCGCGGGGGGGAGCTTCCTCGACTGGTTCCCGCTCCGCGGCCTCACCTCCCAGAACTGGGCGGAGCTCGGCTGGTTCGACCGAATCGTCGACTACTTCTGGCACTTGACCCTCCCGATCCTCGCCCTCCTCATCGGCGCGTTCGCGGGCCTCACGATGCTCACCAAGAACTCGTTCCTCGACGAGATCAACAAGCTCTACGTGACGGCGGCGCGGGCGCGGGGGGCGAGCGAGCGGCGGGTGCGCTTCGGGCACGTCTTCCGCAACGCGATGCTCATCGTGGTGGCGGGCTTCCCGAGCGCGTTCGTGGGGATCCTCTTTACCGGCGCCCTCCTCATCGAGGTCATCTTCTCCCTCGACGGCCTCGGGCTCCTCGGCTTCGAGGCGGTGCTCCGGCGCGACTACCCGGTCATCTTCGGCACCCTCTACATGTTCTCCCTGCTCGGCCTCGTCATGCGGCTCGTCGGGGACCTCATGTACGTCGCCATCGACCCCCGCATCGACTTCGAGAGCCGCGAGACATGATCCCGGAAACGGTCGGGCGGAGCCCGACGCGGCGGCGCCGGAGCGACCGCGGATGCGTCTGAGCCCCCTCAACCGCCGCCGGGTGGCGAGCTTCCGGGCGAACCGGCGCGCCTGGTGGTCGCTCTGGACGTTCCTCGCCCTGTTCGTGCTGACCCTCTTCGCGGAGCTCATCGCGAACGACCGGCCGCTCCTCGTGAGCTTCCGCGGGGAGCTCCACTTCCCGACCGTGCGGGACTACCCCGAGACCCGCTTCGGGGGCGAGTTCGAGACTGCCGCCGACTACCGGGACCCCTTCGTCGCCGACCTCATCGAGGCGGAGGGCTGGATGCTCTGGCCCCCCATCCGGTTCAGCTTCGACACCGTGAACTACGA
>JAJECB010000141.1 GCA_022822245.1 Gammaproteobacteria bacterium | reverse complement strand
GGCGCCGACGGTCGCGGACTGGGTTGGTTCTGCTTCTTCGTCGGCATCACCGTCATTCCCATCACGATTGACGCTTTCGCCGGCGCGACCGGAGGCTGGGGCATCTGGCTCGGGATCTGCTGGGGCTCATGGGCCGTCCTGTGGCTTCTGTTCTGGGCGCTGCTGGCGCTGAAGAAGCCCATCGCCAAGATGACGGGGGCGATCTGTGCCGCGCAGGGCATCTACACGGGCTGGATCCCGGGGTATCTGCTGCTGACCGGCCGGATCGGCTGAATCCGTAACCCTCCGTCGTCGGCGCGCCGCCCGCCCCGGCCGTTCGGCGAGGAGCGCGCGCGCGGGACGGGAATCGCCAGAGCGGCAAGGGAGACGAGGCGCATGCCACGCTACGACTATTCCTGTGACGAGTGCGGCCGATTCACGGCATGGCGGCCGATGAGCGAGTATGCCGAGCCCTCGGAGTGCCCGACCTGCGGCTCACCGGCGCCCCGCGCGGTGACCGCGCCGTTCATCGCGGACATGAACCCCCACACGCGGATTGCCCACGAGCGCAACGAAAAGAGCGCGCACGAGCCTCAGGTGGAATCGCGCCGGGCGCCGGACCGTCCAGATGCGGATCGCTCCGGCCGCGAGGACTACCAACGCGCATACGGTGGTCGTCCGTGGATGCTCGGGCACTAGTACCTCTGCACAGAGGTTTTAATCGATTTAAATTCAATCAGTTGAACGCCTCGTTGGTCTCATCCGCGTCGTTCCAACCGGTCAAAACCTCTGTGCAGAGGCACTAGCCACAACTTGCGCGAAGCGCGAGACTCTTCGATCGAATCGGAGACCCCGCAACGGTACCTCGCGCGCCGTGACGGGATTGCGCACGGCCGGGGCACGGCGACCGGGCTGCGCAAGCCCCGAGCCGAGAACGCGAAGTCCTTCGTCGACCGTTTCATTCGCCTTCCATTGGCGTGCGCTGTCCGAGCTTCACCAGGCGCCGCGCGAGTTCCCGTTCAAGCCGGCTTCGGCGAAACGGTGTGAGCTTGAGCCATTCTCTGATCTCAGCGGCGGTCCTGCCACAGCCCAGGCACCACCTCGTCTTCGGGTCGAGACGGCAGACGTCGATGCATGGGGATTGCGCGCGTTTTGCCCTCCGTTTCATGGAAGAACCTCGATTGGAGCTCCTCTGTTCGCGCTCATGATAGGGTCCGCCAGTCGGAGAGGCTAATTCGACATCGACAGGAGCGTCATGGTGCTGATCTCAATTGCCTTTCGCGACTGTGTACGAAGCTCAGTTCCAGACTCTGCACTGGCGCGGAATCCGATTCCGGGCCACAAACGTTGCGTCATGCAGCGCGTTCCAGGCGAATTCGGCGACCGTAGCACGCTCCACGCGAAGTAATGCCCGCGGTCGCCTGTGCAAGATGAGCCTGGTGCGTAGTCAGGTTGCGCGCGGGTGTGGCATGTTATAACATCACATTTTCGGACTACAAGAGCCCAAGTGCCAACAGAGCCAAGTGCCCCCTGGACGCCGGGCGTGGCCACAGAAAAGGGTTTGGCATGGATACAGCTCGCGACGACCGGACTGAACTGTCCCCGCTTTTCCGTCAGGCGGGCGCGGTAGATAACGACAAACTGACACTTTCGATTTGCCTGCGCTGCCGCGACGGGCGCGAGGATCGCAACACCGACCTCGACCACCGGGGCGGTCGGCGTCTGGCGCAGGTCGTGGCGCACGCCTTTCCCGACAGTACGCCCGCGCGCCGGGGCATCCGCCTTCGCGGCGTGAATTGCATGAGCAATTGCAAGCGGCCATGCACCATCGCGCTCGCAGGCCTCGGCCGCTTCACCTATCTCTTCGGCGATCTCGACCCGACGCTTCATGCCGGCGATGTCCTCTCCGTTGCCGCCGCCTATGCCGAAACCGAAGACGGCTATCTGCCCCGACCCGTGCGGCCGGAGGTTCTGCGCGCGGGCATCCTCGCCCGCATCCCGCCGCTCGGCTTCGCGGGCGACCTGGTCGAACCGCTTTCCCCGACACCCCAACACCCAACCCACGGGAGCGACGACCCATGACCCATTCCCATGTGTCCCGAACGCTCGCCGCAGCCGCGGTTGCGGGCGCGCTCATTGCCTCCGCCACCTCCCACGCAGAGGAGGTGACGATCGGTCAAACTTTTCTCGCTTCCGGCCTCGATCCCGCCGACGGGTCGAACGGCTGGGCGCTCGTGAGCCACGGCATCGGCGAGCAACTGTTCCGCGTGTCCCGCGAGGGCGAGGTGGTGCCGAACGTCGCCGCCTCGGCCACGCAGAGCGACGACGGCACCTGGACCGTGGAGCTCGCACCTGACCGATTCTTCTCGGACGGCACCCCGGTGACGGCCGAGGCCGTGGCGGTCGCCTTGAACCGTACCGGCGAGGCGAATCCCTCGGCACGGGCGACCGCCGGGCGCCTGAGTTTCACCGCCGTCGACGACGACACCCTGACCGTCAGGACCGAGCATTCCACCACGATCCTGCCTTCAATCCTGGCCGAATGGGCCTTTCCCATCTACCGGATGGAGGGCGATGCGCTGATCTTCACCGGGCCCTTCGCGGTGACGAGCTTCGAGCCCGGCGGGTCGATCGAGATGACACCCAACGCACACTACCCCGGCGCCGAGGCCCGGCCCGATGTAACGCTGCGCCGAATCGCGGACGGCCAGTCGCTGGCGCTCGCTTTCGCCTCGGGCGAAGTCGACATGGCGTTCAACCTGCCTGTCGAGTCGCTTTCGATGCTGGAGGCGACCGACGGCAGGATCGTCTCCTTCCCCGTGGCCTACCAATACATGATGTGGATGAACACGCGGACGCCGGCCCTGGCGGACCCGCGGGTGCGTCGCGCCATCGATCTGGCCATCAGCCGCGAGGACCTGGTGACCGCGGCACAGGCGGGCGTGCCGGCGACGGGCGCGTTTTCGGAGAGCTACCCCTTCGCGGCCGAAGGCGCGCTGCCCCATGACCCCGACGCGGCCGTCGCACTCCTGGATGAGGCCGGATGGGCCCTGGGCGAGGACGGCGTGCGCACGCGCGACGGCGAGCGCCTCGAACTGGTGCTCTACGCCTATCCGCAACGCCCCGACCTCGTCACCTTCCAGCCGGTGGTCCGGGCGGCGCTGGCCGAGATTGGCATCGCGGTGACGACGCAGGTGACCGAGTCCCCCAACGACGTGACCACGAGCGGCGCATTCGATCTGTTTCTTTGGGCGCAGCACACCGCGCCGGCGGGCGATCCGGGCCTGTTCCTGTCGCTGTTCTTCGAGACCGACGCGGCAAGAAACTACGGCGGTTGGTCCAACGCAGCCTATGACTCGCTGATCGCGGAGCTGCGCGTCGAGGGCGATCCACAGGGGCGCATCGACCTCGCGCTTCGGGCACAGGAGATGATCATGGCCGAGGCGCCGGTCTCGTTTCTCGTGACGCCCGAATGGCATGTCGGCCTGTCGCCCGCCCTGGCCGGCTACGAGCCGTGGGGATCGGACTACTACGTGATCCGCCCTGACCTGGTGACCGCCCGGTGACCGCAGCGGCGGCGGCGCAACTGCTGGGACGGCTTGCCCTGTCCTGGCTCGCGGTCGTCGCCGCCGCCTTCGTGCTCTTGCGCCTCATGCCGAGCGATCCGGTCGAGGTGTTCCTCGCACATGTCAACATCAGATCCGGTCCCGAGATCGTCGCCGCCTATCGCGCACAATGGGGACTCGACGAGTCGCTCGCCGCGCAGTTCCTGCGTTGGCTGGGCGGGTTCGTGACCTTCGATTGGGGCGTCTCGTTCGAGACGGGACGGCCCGTTGTGGCGGATTTCGCGGCGCGGCTTCCCTACTCGGCGGCGATCGGTTTCGGAGGCATGGTGCTTGCCGTCACGGGCGGTTTCGCGCTCGGCTTTTTCGCCGCGCACCGCCCGGGCGGCCTTGCCGACGCGCTGTCGCGCGGGATGGCCGTTGCGGGGCAGGCCCTGCCCGCGTTTGCGGTCGGCCTCGTCCTGCTGTGGGTCCTCGGCGTTCAACTGCGCTGGATCGACGCCTTCGGCGGCGGTCCCATCGAGCGAGTCCTTCTGCCCACGCTCCTCGTCGGGTTCTTCTCGCTCGGCTCGATGTCCCGCCTGACGCGCGCCGGGTTCGTCGAGGTCAAACGGAGCCCCTACTACCGAACGGCCCTCGCGAAGGGACGATCGCAAGCGGGTGCTCTATGGAATCACGGAGGAGCTGCCGGGGTCTTGACGCTGCTCGCGGGGCTCGCGCCGGAACTCGCATGGATCATCGGCGGGACCGCTGTTGCAGAGATCGTGTTCGGTGTGCCGGGCGTGTCGGAGCGCGTGGTGCAGGCGGTCAGCCATCGAGATTACGCCGTTCTGCAGCCCTTCATCGCCCTCGTCGCTCTATGGGTCGCGCTGGTGCTTCAAGGCGCACGCATCCTGCGCCGAACGCTCGATCCAAGGCTTCCATGATCCGCGGAGCCCTCCTGCTCGCCGCCTTCGGTCTGGCTGCCGTCGCCGCTCTATGGGTGGCCGGGTACTCGCAGGACCCCCACGCGATCGACTTGTCGAACCGGCTGGCGGCCCCAGGCGCCGCATACCCGCTTGGAACCGATCACCTGGGCCGCGACTTGGCCACCCGCCTCATCTGGGGTGCGGCACCCTCCCTTTCGGCGGTCGCGATCGTCCTCGCCGGTGGCCTCGGCCTCGGTCTTCTCGCCGGCGGCATCATTGCGCTCGCGCCGCATCCTCTGAGCGACGCCGTGCAATGGCTGGCCAAGACCGCGCTCGCAGTGCCGACGCTCGTGACCGCGCTCGTTCTGTCGGCGATTTTTGGCGCGAGCATCCTGACGGTGTCGACGGCGCTTCTGGTCACGAGTTGGGCACCCTACGCGCTGACCATCGCCGTGCTTTTCGACCGCATCCGCGGCGAGGTCTACTGGCAGGCGAGCGAGGCGCTCGGAGCCACGCTTCCCTCGGCGGTGCGCCGGCACATGCTGCCCAATGTCTGGCCCGCGCTCGGGGGGCTCGCCGGGGCCGACGCCGGGAGGGCGGTCATTCTCGTGGCCTCGCTTGGCTTCATCGGGCTGTCGGCAGATACCGGACAACCGGAATGGGGCGCGATGATCCACGAATACCGGATGTTCCTGTTCACTGAGCCGCGCCTCGTCCTGGCTCCGATCCTGGCCTGCACGTTCGTCACCGTGCTGCTCCATGGGATGCTCGACCGAGGCAGGAGCTACACCCCGCATAATTCATGGAGGCGTCGGTTTTCGATTTCTGGATTGTTTTGGGAGTTTTGCAGGTCGGTTTTCGACGATAGGTCGAACAGGGATGGTCGCCGCTGGCATTTTGAGCCGGACGACGCGGTAGGTGAAATACGGTTCGGGCCGCTTGGGCGTGAGACGGCGTCGGGCGCTCTTCAGGGTCGATTCCGGGGTCGGTCCTCGGGCGATGAGCCGGCGCGGTTCGGACTATCCGGCGGTGAGCCGCTGCACGAGCAGTCGGAACACGGCTTGGTCGGGGCACGAGTCCGAGAGCCGGACCGCGACCATTCCGGTGTTGCAGGTCGCCACCACGCCGATCTTGCGCGGCCGCAACCGAAGCGTTTGGCATTGGGCTCGGGTCGAATTGACGGTCAGTCGTTGGCTCGGCCAAGTGTGTCGTATCGTCAGCTTTGGCCAAGTAAGTCGCGATCAACTGGTCCATCTGGTCCCAGTTTTGACGGTCCTGCTGTGACCTGCGCCGGAGGGTCCGATGCCACAGTCGCGTCAGATGCGCAGCGAGACGCTGCCGATACCGGAAGCTGGTCGGGACAGCATAGGAGTGCGAGAAAAGCCTGAGCGACACGGGAGGGTGTCTCTGAGGAAGTGACAGCTTTCACGAGACAAGCCCCCCGGGCGCTCCTTCCACGCTCCCCGGGGGGCGACCACATTCGCACATCAACCAGTGCGAGCAGGCTCCCCGCACATCGCTTCAGAAATTCTGCGTCCGCTCAGGGGGTCGTGCGTCGGATATCGAGCGCCGGCGGCCGCCTTCAGATTCCGTAGGCGTTGCGGAGCAGGGTCAGCGGATGGTCGGCCGAACGGCCGTCCCCGAGCTCCAAGCGCGGCATCCCGTAGCAGCGCTCGAAGGACGCGTGGCGAACCGGGACCCCGTTGTGCTCGAAGACGGCCGCGAGGTAGCACTGCTCGACGACCTTTCCGCAATTGGAACGGCTGACCCCGTCCACCTCCGTCGTCGCGCTTTCGTTGACGTGATCGAAAAGGGCGGGAAAGGCGTTGCAGAGACTCACGCAACGCCGGCAGGGGTCCCCGCCCCTGCCCCAGCGGCCGAGGGAGAGCCCGCGACGGGAGGGGAGCCCGCCACGGAGGTGCCGCTCGCTGCACTTTCCGCCGCCATGTCGTCCGCCTCCCCGGGCCGTAGCGGCGGCCGGCGCCGCCGCTACGTCGGCCGTCGTCGCTCAGGCATCGAGCCCGTCGAGGGCCTTCTGGAAGCGGTTGGCATGGGAACGCTCGGCCTTGGCGAGGGTCTCGAACCAGTCCGCGATCTCCTCGTGCCCCTCGTCGCGGGCGGTCCGGGCCATCCCCGGGTACATGTCCGTGTACTCGTGGGTCTCGCCCGCGATCGCGGCCTTGAGGTTGTCGGAGGTGCCGCCGATCGGGAGCCCGGTGGCCGGATCTCCGACCTCCACGAGGTAGTCTAGGTGGCCGTGTGCGTGTCCGGTCTCGCCCTCTGCGGTGGAGCGGAACACGGCGGAAACGTCATTGTAGCCCTCGACGTCCGCCTTGGCCGCGAAGTAGAGGTAACGACGGTTCGCCTGCGACTCGCCCGCGAAGGCGTCCTTGAGGTTCTGTTCGGTCTTGGACCCCTTGAGTGCCATCGTGTCTTCCTCCTGGGTGTGATGGTTGAAACCAAGTCTGCGGTGGACGGAGAACATACGGGCTGATCTTTCATAGTCAAAATCGTTCCCAATTACGCACCAGGCTCATCCTCTGCTCAGAAATAGTTCTCATCCGGCCGAACCAGCCGGCGCGCTTGCCGCTCGCTTCCCGGTCAGTGGGAGCCTTCCCGACGTACGGGCGGGTCGGCTCCCGCATGCCAGGTTTCGAGGCCTGCTCGGCGTTTTCTCGCGTTGCGGCCCGCATGGTCGCTGGATCACCCTGGGCGACCCGTTCCACCGAAGTGCTTCGAACGATGTCGTTACCTCCATCATCCGTTCCGATTGCTACCGACTGGAGCGACGTTTTGCCCGGCGAGACTCGCACCCGCTGAGAGACGGTGCCTTTCCGCACACCGTACGTAATCACCTTTTTTGATTCGGTGACGAATTTTGGACATGTGACGTGATATCGTAACATGCGAAGTTACCATGAACTCGCCCTGAGGAGGAAATGCGATGCCTGAAGACGTACGCGACGGCGACTCCATCGACGAAAGACTCGACACCCAATCCGCGGAAGCCACCGAGGCTCAGGACAACGAGGTGCCGGCATCCGAGTCGCGCCGCAGGTTCATCAAGACCGCTGCAGTCGCGACCGGTGCGGTTGCCGCCGTCGCCGCTGGCGACGGAGTGATGCACGAGCTGGACCTGGTCAAGCCCGCCCACGCCGCCGAGGGCGGGATCGAAGACACCCCGATCGCCGAGAAGTGGTGGCCCTCGCGCTGGGGCGAAGGTGACCAGACCGGCGCCACCAACCACATG
>JAJECB010000014.1 GCA_022822245.1 Gammaproteobacteria bacterium | reverse complement strand
GAACTGCTCGCGAAGGGGGCGGAGGAGGTCCGGGTCGGTGACCTCGAGCGCTTGGCCGAGCAGGCTCTCCGTGAGGCTCGACTGGGCGCTCAGGGCAAGCAGGCTGCGGTACCGCGACAGCTCCCGGTACGATGCGCGCTCGTCGGGCGGGGCGGGTGCATCGTCGAGCGTCCGATAGCCCGTCGCGAGAAAGAGAATCTGGTCGTCGATCATCGGGAGGAGGATGTCGCCGACCGCGCGGCGTTGGCCCTGAATGTCGGTGGCCATCGCCTCCTTGGCCTGGACCAGCTCGATCCGGCGCTCCACCGAGCGGTCGATCCAGTCGATGTTCTCGATGAGGCTCGTCGCGACGCCATCCATCTGCTCGATCTGGTCCTGCCGTATCTCCATCTGCCGCACCGAGTCCACGATCTCCCCGAAGCCGGAGCGATGGGCCTCAAACTCGGCGCGTGCGGCGGCGAGCTCCTCGCGGGTGTCCGACGCGATGAGGCGGGGCGCGGCCGCGACGAGGAGGGCGCCCCGCTGCGCCAGGAGGAAGGCGGAGTTGAGGTCGGGAACGCTCCGCTCGGTGATTCGGCGCTGGGCATCGCCCACGTTGAGAAAGGAGTAGCCTCCGACGAGGCTCGCCGCGAGTGCGAGCGCGAAGGCCCCGCCGAGGCCGAGGTAGAGCTTCCCGGCGACGCCGAGGCCGCGGCGCCGGGAGGCCGGTCCGGCGCCGTCCCCCTCGACCTCGGTCGCGCCTTGCGCTTCGGCTTCGGCCACGAGTCCGGAGCTCTCGGACTCGACGGCGGCCGGGAGCGCGTCGGGCTCGGGCTCGGGAGAATCGGGCCGGGGGATATCGCTGCTCATCACTGCGTCCGCGCGGCCAGCCGTTCTATGGGATGGTAGTGGCCGTCCGGCCCGATCTCGGTCAGAAAGACCCGGTCCGAGCCTTGGTTGTCGATCGGCCCGAACTCGAGCTCGAACCCGCCAAGGTCATGGATCCCGGTCAGGGTCACCGCGTTGATGAAGCCGTTCCGGGTGAGGTCCCGCCCCGCCCGGTCGAGCGCTTCCACCACGAAGCGTCCGACGATGTAGCCTTCCAGGGAGACGAAGCTCGGCCCGCTCTCCGGCGCGTAGGCGGCGAGGGCGTGCTGGTAGTCGGAGACGACGGGGATGGAGTCGTCGCCCGGGAATGGGACGACCTGGGTCACGAGCACCCCGTCCCCGGCTTCCCCAAGCTCGTTCGCGAGGGCGTTGCTGCCGACGAACGAGATGTTGATGAAGACCGGATCGAATCCGAGGAGACGCGCCCACCGGATGAACGCGGCCACCGGCCGGTACGCCCCGATGATCACCACCGCTTCGGGCCGGCTGTGGCTGAGGTCGAGCACCGCCGTCTTCACCGCGATGGTATTCCGGGGATAGGTGCCGACCCCTGCGAGCTCGAGCTTGCGCCGCTTGAGCGCGCGGGTGAGGCCCTTGAAGCCCGCGAGCCCGTACGAATCGTCCTGGTAGAGGATCCCGATCCGGGTAACGCCGAGGTCGCTCGACAGCCGCTCGACCATCTCCTCGGTTTCCTGGAAATAGGAGGCGCGAACGTTGATCACCATGGGGTGGCTTCGGCTGCGCAGGAACTCCGCCCCCGTGAACGGACCGATGTAGGGCACCCCGGCGGCGGATGCAATCGGCTCGGCCGCGTTGGAAGTCGGCGTGCCGACCGCCCCGACGAGGGCGAAGACCCGCTCCTCCTCGATGAGCCGGCGGGTGTTGGCGATCGCGAGTTCCGGCTCGTAGGTGTCGTCGAGGGAGACGAGCTCGAGCCTTCGCCCGTGCACGCCCCCCGTTCGGTTGCGTTCCTCGAACGCGGCGCGGATCCCGAGCTGCATGCCCCGGCCGAGCGCTTGCGCGGGGCCGGAGAACGCGGCGGACTGGCCGAAGAGCACGCGATCGTCGGTTACGCCCGGGATGTCGTCGGCGGCCCGAGACGGAACCAGGGCGACCGCGGTGACGAGGGCGAGAACGGCGCCGGCGCGACGCATTCCGGACGAGCTTGGTGAATCGCGAATGGCGCGTTTGGTCACTTCCCCACGGTCTTGGTCAGGGTGAGGCGATTCTTCCCGTCTTCGTGCTGGTAGTCGGCGTCGTCCATGAACGTGCGGACGAAGTGGACCCCGAGGCCGCCCACCGTCCGATCCTCGAGCTTCGCTTCGATGTCGGGCAGGGGGACCTCGGTGAGCGGATTGAATTGCCGTCCGTCGTCGAGGATGTTGACGGTGACGGTTCGCGAGTCGATCTGGAATTCGAAGTCGACGTGGATCTCGTGCTCCGCGCCGTCGTCGAATCCGTAGTTGATGACGTTCAGGACCATCTCCTCGAGACAGAGCTGGAGCTGGAACCGTGCCTGGTCGGGGACCTGGTGGCGATTCGCGAATTCGTCAAACGCCGCGGTCAGGCGCTCGAGCTCGAACTTGTCGTTCTTGAGGACGAGTCGCAGGTTCGGCAAGGGGGACTCCGCGGTCACTGGGCGTTCTCCCCGGTCTTCAGCACCAGGCAGGTCAGGTCGTCGAACTGCTCCGCCTCTCCGGAGAACCGCACGACCGTCTCCACCAGGGCCTCGACCGCTTCGCGCGCCGGCCCCGGATTCACGCCCGCGATCGCGTCGTGTACCCGCGCGTTCCCGAATTCCTCCTCGGCCTCGTTCAGGGCCTCCGTAACCCCGTCGGTGTAGAGGAATGCGAAGTCGCCGGGGGAGAGGGTGCTCGTTCGCTCCTCGAACACCATGTCGTCGACGATGCCGAGCGGTATCCCACCGGTGAACGGAAGCGCTTCCGTCGAACCGTCGGTGCGCCGCAGCACGGGGGGCTCATGGCCGGCGTTCGCGTAGGTGAGCGCGCCCGTCCGGGGGTCGAACACTCCGTAGAACACGGTGACGAACATGGACGCCTGGTTCTCCGCGTGCAGCAGGGCGTTGGCTTCGGTCAGGGCCTCCGCGGGAGACCCCATCCCGATGGCGATGCCCTTCAGCAGGGTCCGGCAGACCATCATGAACAACGCGGCCGGGATCCCCTTCCCCGACACGTCGGCGATCACGATGCCGAGCCGGCCGTCCTCCAGGCGATAGATGTCGTAGAAATCGCCACCCACCTCCTTGGCCGGGATCACGCGGCCGTGGACCTCGAACTGCGGCGTGCACGGAAACGACGTCGGCAGGATGGACAACTGCATGGAGTGCGCGATGTTGAGCTCCTGGCGCAGGGCCTGGAGCTGGTTCTGGGACGACAGCGCCTCGCGCATGATCCGGGAGTGCCGGAGGGTCTTGTCGATCGTGGTCTCGAGGTCGTCGAAGTCGATCGGCTTGGTCACGAAGTCGAACGCGCCCCGGTTCATCGCGGTGCGGATGTTGTCCATGTCGCCGTATGCGGAGACCATCACCGCCCGGATCTCGGGATTCACCTCGCCAAGCGCATTGAGGAGGGAAAGGCCGTCGAGCCGCGGCATGTTGATGTCGGAGAGGATCATCTCGAGCTCGGGCTTCTCCGCGAGCCGCTCCAGGGCCTCGATCCCGTTCTGGGCGAAGGTGAACTCGAACTCGCCGCGCCGGATGCGGCGACGGAACTTCTGGCGGACGAGGATCTCGAGATCGGGCTCGTCGTCGACGACGAGGATCTTCGCCGGCCGTCCGTCCATCTGTTCCGGGGAGACCCCGTCCACGTTCGCCATGGGAAGCCATCCGATTTCGGGTACGGGGAATCTACACGAAAGATGGTGCTGGCCGCGACCGGTGGGCCGCCTCGTGGCCGGGGTGGTCGGGGCGGACCCGGGACGGCGCGACTTCCCACGGGCGGACCGCAAGCGGCTCCGAGTCAGAGATTTCCGGTGACGATCTCCGCCTCGCTCTCGTTCCCCCTTGTGTCGACAACCCGCAACCGGAGCGGCCCGTCCCCGTGGTGACGAAGGGCGCTGTCGACGAGGGCGAGGCCGATGGGACGCATCTCGGGGCGGCCGGACGGATCCTCGAGTCCGGTCGGCACGCTGGTTCCGGAGGTGACGTATCCCGCGTGGACGTCCCCACGAAACACCTTCTGACCCGCTCGAAGCGGCCGGCGCCCCCCGGACACCGCGATGGGGGCGACGAGGCGGGGGAGGACCGGTGAGGCGTCCGCTTCGCCCCGCCGAAGCCGCTCGCGCACCTCGCGCTGGCGTTCGAGCGCGGCGCGCCCCACGTATTCTGTCGCGCCCCCCGGGCGGCGCACTCCGAAGCGCGCGAGCGCGTTCGCGAAGATCGGGATCTCGATCCCTTCCGGATCGGCGCCAAGCTCGTGCCCGTAGAGCGGAAGCCCCGCCTGGAGGCGCAGCGAGTCGCGTGCGCCGAGGCCGACCGGCGCCGCGCCTGCCGCGACGAGCCGGGTCCACAGCCGCTCGATCGCGTCCAGGCCGGCGAAGAGTTCGAAGCAGATCCGCTCCCCCGTGTAGCCGGTTCGCGCGACGAGGAGGTCCCCGCCTTCGAAGCGGGTCTCGGCGTGGCGGTTGCGGCCGTCCTCGGGGAGGGAGCCGGCGGAAACCATCCCTTCCAGCATCCGTTCGGAGTCCGGTCCCTGGAGGGCGATCATGGCGAGCGCCTCGCTCTCGTCTTCGAGGCGGACTTCGCCTTCGAGCCGCGCGCCGATCCAATCGAAGTCGTGCGCACGGTTCGAGGCGTTGACCACGAGAAGGAAATCGTCCTGCCCAAGCCGGTAGAGGTAGGCGTCGTCCTCGGCACCGCCCCGTTCGTTGGCGATGAACGTGTAGTGCGCGCGGCCGGGGGCGAGCGCGGCCGGATCGTTGGTGAGGACCCGGCCGAGGGCCGTTTCCGCCCCGGGGCCCCGGAACCGGAACCGGCCCATGTGGGAGACATCGAAGAGGCCTGCCTTCCGGCGGGTCGCAAGATGCTCCGCGACGATCCCGCTCTGGTACTGGACCGGCATTTCCCACCCCGCGAAGTCGACCATCCGGCCGCCGTTCCGCCGGTGCCAGTCGTGGAGCGGGGTCCTCCGCGGGGAAGGTCCGGACGACGACCCGGGGGCGGTCATGACGGCGGGCGCCGGTTGGCGCCGGTGGTCGAGTGGGCGTGCATGGGCGGGTTCCTCGATCGGCGTTCTCAGCGCGAAAGGTGGGACGTGCAGCGATCGACCGCGAGCTCGGCCAGCTCCGCGAGCCGGTGCCGGAGGCGGTGCCGGCCGGCTCCCCGGATCCGGTACAGATCCGCCTCACGGCTCGCCGCGTAGAGGTAGTCGTCGCTCGTTCGAAGCTCGTCCACCAGGTTGAGGTCGAGCGCGTCCCGGCCGTGCCAGTACTCCCCGGTCCCCACCCGCTCCACGTCGAGGGACGGCCGGTACTCGGCCACGAACTCCCGGAACAGCTTGTGGATGTTGTCGAGCTGATCCTGGAACTTCTCGCGCCCCGCGTCCGTGTTCTTGCCGAGCATCGTCACCGTGAGCTTGTATTCGCCGGCCTGGAACTGCTCCACGTCCACCCCGTGCGCCTCGAGCAGGCGGTGCAGGTTCGGGATCGCCGCGAACGCGCCGATCGAGCCGACGATCGCGAACGGAGCGGCGAGGATCCGGTTCGCGACGCAGGCCATCATGTAGCCGCCGCTCGCCGCGACCCGGTCCACGGTGACGGTGAGCGCGATGCCCCGTTCGCGGATCCGGGCGAGCTGGGACGCGCCGAGCCCGTGCCCGTGGGCCGCCCCTCCCGAGTTCTCGAGTCGCACCACCACCTCGTCCCGCTCCGTGGCGACCGCGAGCACGAGGGTCACCTCCTCGCGCAGCGCGTCCACGCCGCTCGCCCGGAGATCTCCCTTGAAGTCGATCACGAAGACCCGGCGGCGCCCGCCCTCCCCGCCGCTCGCGAGCCGGCGGCGCTCTTCCCGGTCGCGCGCCTTGCGCTCCGCCTTGTCGGCCTTTCGCCGGGCGCGGACCGCCTTGCGGGGCATGGCCGCACTCTCGAATGCGGCCGCCATCCGGCGGTATTCCCGGTTGAGGGGAACGACCTCCGGAGGCGCGGTGCGGCGGCGCCCCGCCCGCGTCTGACGCGCCGCGCCCGCGACGAGGGCGGCGGCAAGACCGACCGCGATGACGAGGGTGGCCGCCTTGGCGAGGAACAGCCCGTATTCCGCAAGCCACTCCATGATCGGGTGCTTCGCCCGGTGCGCCGGGGATCGTGGCGAGCCGGAGAGCCCGGACGGCGGGTGCGGAGGACCCGGCGCGCGGCTCAGTCCGCGGCCGCCCCCACCTCCAACCCGGTCTCCATCTCGAACTGCGGCGCTTCGCAATCGAACTTCTTGAGCTCCGGCATCACCTCGCGGGCGAAGAGGCGCATGTTGCGCTCCGCTTCGTCCCAGGGCATGCCGGAGTAGCTCGTGATGGCCATGAACCCGTTGTGGCCCACCGCCCGGTGGATGTCCATGATCTTCTCGTACACCTGCTCGGGGGTGCCCCAGGGGTGCAGGCGCGCGAAGTCGGCGGCGGCGCCTTCCTGTCCGCGCTTGTCGATGTACTTCGTGAGGGCGGCATAGTACTCGTAGCCGCGGGTCGACTTGAGGTGGTCGCGCTTGAACTCGTAGTGCTTCATCACCGTGTCGTAGTACTTGCCGATGTACCGCATGGCCATCTCTTCCGCGCGGTCGGCGCTCTCGTCGACAAACGTCCAGCCGGCGACGAGCGGGGGCGGCGGCTCGGTCCCGTTCACCTCTCGGTACAGCTCGCGGTACTCCCCGATCTCGCGTTCCACGTCGTCCCACGGCTTCTGCGGCACGATGAGGAGGCCGACCCCGAGCCCGGCCATGATGCGGGACGATTCCGGCGATACCGCCGCCGCGTAGGTGCGGCCCCGGAAGGTGCGGAAGGGGGCGGGTCGAAGGTCGCGGCGGGGCTGCTTGACGAACTCTCCGTCGTACTCGACGTAACCCCTCTCGAGGCCCTCCAGCACGTACTCCGCGTACTCGACGAACCGTTGCCGCGACTCGTTCATGTCCACCCGGAAGCCCTCGAACTCCACCCGGCCGAGCCCGCGGCCGATGCCGAGGATGACCCGCCCGTCCGAGATGTTGTCGAGCATCGCGACCTTCTCGGCCACCCGCATCGGGTCGTGCCAGGGGAGCACCACCACCATCGTGCCGAGCTTCGCACGCTTGGTCCGTCCCGCCATGTAGGTGAGGAACTGCACGACGTCCGGGCACATCGTGTAGTCGGTGAAGTGGTGCTCGACCGACCAGATCGACTCGAATCCGAGGGGCTCGGCCAGCTCCGCGAGCCGGAGCTCGTTCCGGTAGACCTCGTAGTCGGACAGGGCGTCGTCCGGGTTCTGGAAGATGGCGGAGTAGCCGACGTGCATGGGTGACACCCCCTGGGACCTGAGCGGGCCGAACGATTTCCGGTAATCCGGGCGATGATACGCTAGGCCAATGAGCAGCGAAATGACCGCCTGTGTGCTCGTGATCGGCAACGAGGTGCTGTCCGGGCGCACGCCGGACCGCAATCTCAACCACGTCGCCCGGCGCCTCGCCGAGCTCGGGATCGAGCTCCGCGAGGCGCGGATCCTGCCCGACGACGAGGCGATGATCGTGGAAGCGGTCAACGACGCGCGCGGGCGGTACCGGTACGTGTTCACCACCGGCGGGATCGGTCCCACCCACGACGACATCACCGCCGACTCCATCGCGAAGGCCTTCGGGATCGGCATCTCGCACCATCCGGACGCGGTGGCCGTGCTGCGGGCGAACTACTCCTCGGAGATGCTGAACGAGGCGCGCCTTCGGATGGCCCGCATCCCGGACGGGGCGTCGCTCGTCAAGAACCCGGTGAGCCATGCCCCGGGGTTCCGGATCGAGAACGTCTACGTGTTCGCGGGCGTTCCGGCGATCATGCAGGCGATGTTCGAGGAGATCGCCCACGAGCTGGAGGGCGGACCGCCCGCCACGTCGGTTACCGTCTCGTGCTTTCTCGGCGAGGGGACGGTGGCGGAGCGCCTGCGCGAGATCCAGGAGGAATGGCGGGCCGCGGTCGAGATCGGCTCCTATCCGTTCTACCGGAAGAAGCGCTACGGCACGTCGATCGTGTTCCGGAGCCGCGACCCGGGCGCCCTCGACGCCGCCGCGGCGAGCTTCCGGGCCATCGTCCGGGAGCTCGGCGAGGAGCCGGTCGAAGGGGAGGTCGCGTAGCGCCCGGGTCAGTGCCCCTCGAAGACGGGGGTGCGCTTTTCCTTCCAGGCGCGAACCCCTTCCCGGAAGTCCTGCGACTCGCGGCACGCTTCGTAGCCGGCCCGGAACGCCTCCACGTCGAGCCGGCTCACCGCGATCTCGTTCATCGCGCGCTTCATGTTGCGCACCGAGAGGGGGGCGTTGCGGGCGAGGCGGGTGGCGAGGGCGTCGACGCGCGCGTCGAGCTCCTCGGCCGGTACCGCCTCGTCGAGAAAGCCGATCCGGAGCATGTCCTCGGTTGTCTGGGGCAGCGAGGCCATGAACAGCCGCTTCGCCGCGCCGACGCCCAGCCGGGTGACGTAGCGCTCCATGCCCCCCTGGTAGTAGTGGGTGCCGAGGCGGGCGGCCGGCATCACCATCTCGGCGCCCACGACCCCGATCCGGAAGTCGCAGGCGAGGGCGAGATCGGTCGAGCCGCCGTAGACGCTGCCGTTCAGCCGGCAGATGGTCGGCAGCGGACAGTCTTCCAGCCGGTTCGCCACCGTCTCGAAGTCGACCTCGTCGCCGGTCGGCGTGCGAGTGCCGGAGTGCTGGTCGTCGAGATCGCCGATGTGGTAGCCGGCGCCGAACACCCGCCCGCTTCCGGTCAGCACCAACACCCGGAGGGAAGCGTCGCCCTCGATAGCGTCGAGGTGCCGGTCGAGCGCCTCGAGGTCAACGGGCTCGATGCGGTTCAGCTTGTCGGGACGATTGAACCGGATGTCGGCGCGGGGGCCGTCGATGGTGAGGATCGGGGTGGAGCTTTCCTGGGTCGTCATCGGTCTTCCGCAGTCGCCGGGGCGCGGGCCGGGATCATACGATCGATCCCCCGCCGCCGCTGCCGCCGCCCCGTCTCCCGGGCTTTCGCCGGATCGGGGGTGGCGCAATCGGGATCGAAGAGCCCCGCCCGATACACTTGCGCCGCCACCCTCCGAGGAGCCCCGCATGAGCCGATTCGCCTGGGAACCGACGCCCGAGCAGATGGAACAGAGCAACCTCGTGCCCTTCATGCGGCACGTCGGCATCGAGGGCCACGACTACGAGGCGCTCCTCGCGTGGAGCAAGGAGGATCCGGAGCGGTTCTGGGACACCGCGATCCGATTCCTGGACTTGCGGTTTCCGGTTCCCTACGAGCGCGTCCGGGACACGAGCGAGGGACTCGCGTGGGCGAGATGGTGCATCGGGGCGCGGACCAACGCGGTCATCAACTGCATCGAGCGCCATCGGGGGACGCCCACCGAGGATCGCCCCGCGATTCGGTGGGAGGGCGAGGGGGGCGACGTCCGGGAGTGGACCTACCGGGAGTTCGACCGGGAGATCTGCCGGCTCGCGGGTGGGCTCCGCTCCCTCGGGCTCGGGCCGGGGGATGCGGTCGGGCTCTACATGCCCATGATCCCGGAGGTGACGGCCGCCTTCTTCGCCGTGCAGCACATCGGGGCGGTGGTGGTGCCGCTGTTCTCGGGATTCGGCGAGGACGCGGTCCGGGCCAGGCTCGAGGACGCGGATGCGAAGGCGGTGCTGACGGTGGACGCGACCCTGCGGCGAGGGTCGGTGATCCCGATGAAGGCGACCCTCGACGCAGCCCTCGAGCGGGTCCCGTCCGTGCGGCACGTCGTCGTGCACGAACACCTCGGTGCGCCGGTCGACTGGAACCCGCATCGCGACCGCCGGTGGCGCGAAG
Organism: Gammaproteobacteria bacterium; assembly: GCA_022822245.1. Next base: position 1,578 of record JAJECB010000014.1, on the reverse strand, counting down.
TGACCGAAGGGCAGGCGGACCGCATCGACTGCGAGCTGATGGACGCGGAAGCGGTCTCGATGCTGCTCTACACCTCCGGCAGCACCGGCCGGCCCAAGGGGACCGTGCACACCCACTGCAACTACGTCGCCAAGATGTCGGTGGACTTTCTCCTGTGCATGGACTTCAAGGCGACCGACCGGATGCTGTGGATGAGCGACTTCGGCTGGGTGGTGGGGCCGATGCAGCTCGCCATCGCCACCCTCGGCGGCGGGTGCCTGGTGATCGCGGAGGGAGTGCCCGACTACCCGGAGCCGGGGAGGATGTGGCGGCTCGTGCAGGACCACCGGGTCACCTACCTCGGGGTCGCCCCGACCGCGGTACGCAGCCTCATGCGGCACGGCAACGAGGCGGTGGCCCCCTACGACCTCTCGTCGCTCCGCTGCGCGAGCTCCACCGGGGAGCCGTGGACCGAGGAGGCCTGGAGCTGGTTCTTTCACACCGTGGGGCGGGGGCGGGTGCCGATCCTCAATATCACGGGCGGCACCGAGCTCGCGGGCGCCATCCTCGTCTCGATCCCCCTTCGACCCCTCAAGCCCTGCGGCTTCAACGCGGAGACCCTGGGGGTGAGCGCGGACATCGTCGACGACGCGGGCCGGCCGGTCGCGACCGGCGAGGTCGGCGAGCTCGTGCTCCGGGAAGCCAACATCGGCATGACCCGAGGGGTGTGGCGCGACGCCGAGCGCTACCTCGACACGTACTGGAACCAGTACGAAGGGCGCCTGTGGCGCCAGGGGGACTGGGCGCGGCGGGACGAGGACGGACAGTGGTTCGTGGAGGGCCGATCGGACGACACCCTCAAGATCGCCGGCAAGCGGACCGGGCCGGCCGAGATCGAGGGGCTCGCGCTCGCGACCGGGGCGGTGTCGGAGGCGGCGGCGGTCGGAGTCCCGGACCCGGTCACCGGCCAGGCGCTGCTCCTCGCCCTGGTGCCGTCCGTCGGAGTGGAGCCCGGTCCGGAGCTCGAGCGCGCCATCGCCGACGCGGTGGGCGCCGGCCTCGGGCGGCCCTTTCGGCCGAAGCGCCAGCTCTTCGTGTCCGACCTCCCGAAGACCCGCAACACCAAGATCCTCCGCCGGGTAGTGAAGGCGGTGGTGACGGGGGGCGACCCCGGAGACCTGACCGCGCTCCTCAACCCCGAGGCCATCGAAGAGCTCAAGCGGGTCGCGGGCGCCTGACCCCCGGCCTTCCCGCATTCCGTCCCGTCGCGCACACCCGGGCGGCGCGCATGCTCGCGGCGCTGAAGAACTGCAGCCGTCCGAAGGGGGGCGGGGCGGCCGGAACGGGTACCTCGGGGCTCATGTGTCGGTGGATTCGGTCTGTTGAACCGGGTCTCGACTTCCGCACGGGTCGCGTTCCTGGACTTCTCCGCCTCAGCGGGACCTGATGGTCGGCCTTGCGGCACGGAACGCGCCGCAGGGGCGGCCGATGGGCTTCATGGTCTGCGGAGTCCTACGTGTGCGTCATCCGGTCAACCCTGCGAATCTGTCAGAAGTCAGCGTCATCAGGCGATTCGGCTTCGAGATGGAGTCGAAGATC
>JAJECB010000278.1 GCA_022822245.1 Gammaproteobacteria bacterium | reverse complement strand
CATCGCGTTCCGCGGACTGCATGGCCCGGCCGAGCACTTCCGTCATCGCCCGGCGTCCGGGGCCGAGGCGGTCGAGCGCGCCCGCGTGGATGAGGGCTTCGAGCACCCGGCGGTTCGCCCGGCGGGGGTCCACCCGCCGGCAGAAGTCGAAGAGATCGGCGAACGGTCCGGCCCCCTCCCGGGCCTCGACGATGCTCTCCGCCGCGCTTCGCCCCACCCCCCGGATCGCGCCGAGCCCGAAGCGGATCCGCTCCGCGCCATCCGCGACGAAGGCCCACTCGCTCGCGTTCACGTCGGGAGGCCGGACGTCGATTCCGAGGTCGCGGCAGTCGTCCACGAGGAGCACCACCCGGTCCGTGTTGTCCATCTCCGCGGTCAGCGCGGAGGCCATGAACGGGGCTGGATGGTGGCGCTTGAGCCACGCCGTCTGGTAGGACACGAGGGCGTAGGAGACGGAGTGCGCGCGGTTGAACCCGTACTCGGCGAAGTGCTCCATGAGGTCGAAGAGGGAGTTCGCGACGTGCGCGTCCACCCCGTGACGGGTCGCCCCCGACACGAACGCGGCCCGCTCCCGGGCCATTTCCTCGGGCAGCTTCTTGCCCATCGCCTTGCGCAGCACATCGGCGCCGCCGAGGCTGTACCCGGCGAGCTCGCGGGCGATCTGCATCACCTGCTCCTGGTACAGGATCACCCCGTGGGTCGCCTGGAGGATGGGCTCGACCTGCGGGTGGGGATAGGTCACCCCGGCCAGGCCCTCCTTGCGCTGGATGAAGTCGTCCACCATCCCGGACTTGAGGGGCCCCGGCCGGAACAGGGCGACCAGGGCGACGATGTCCTCGAACCGGCTCGGCTTGAGGTTGCGCACGAGCTCGCGCATCCCCCGCGACTCGAGCTGGAACACCCCGGTGGTGGCGCCGGAGCGGATCAGCTCGTAGGTCTCCGGGTCGTCGGTCGGCACCGCCCCCATGTCGACGGGTGGCTCGCCGGGGCGGGCGGCGTCGATCATGGCGGCGGCCCGGTCGATGACGGTCAGGGTCTTGAGCCCGAGGAAGTCGAACTTGACGAGGCCCACCGCCTCCACGTCGTCCTTGTCGAGCTGGGTCACCGGCAAGCCGCCGTCCGGATCGCGAAAGAGCGGCGTGTAGTCGGTAAGGGGACCGGGGGCGATGACCACGCCCCCCGCGTGGCGGCCCGCGTTGCGGGTGAGCCCTTCGAGCGAGCGGGCGAGATCGATGAGGGTGCGCACGTCCTCGCTGCGTTCGTAGCGGTCCCGGAGCGGGGCCTCCTCCGCGAGCGCCCGGTCGAGGGTGATCCCGAGGTCGAAGGGGATGAGCTTCGCGATCATGTCCACGAAGGGGAACGGAAGGCCGAGCACCCGCCCCGCGTCTCGAACGACTGCCTTGGCCGCCATCGTGCCGAAGGTGATGATCTGCGACACCCGATCCGACCCGTAGCGCGCGATCACGTAGTCGATGACCCGGTCGCGCCCCTCCATGCAGAAGTCGATGTCGAAGTCGGGCATCGAGATCCGTTCAGGATTGAGAAAGCGCTCGAATAGGAGGTCGTAGGCGATTGGATCGATGTCGGTGATGCCGAGCGCCCACGCGGCGAGCGACCCCGCCCCGGAGCCGCGTCCGGGGCCGACCGGGACCCCGTTCTCGCGCGCCCAGGCGACGAAGTCGGCGACGATGAGGTAGTAGCCGGAGAACCCGAGCTCGGTGACCATCGCGATCTCGTACTCGAGGCGTTCGCGGTACTCGGGCGCCTCGGCGCGCTCGCCGAGGCGCCGCGCGAGGCCCGCGCGCGCCGACCCGGCGAGGCGGCCCTCCGCGGTCTCCCCCGGCTCCACCGGGAACTCGGGCGGCATGTCCTTCCCGAGCTCGAGCTCGAGGGAGCAGCGCCGGGCGATCTCCAGGGTGTTCTCGATCGCCTCGGGGACGTCCGCGAACCGGTCCCGCATCTCGTCCGCGCTCCGCAGGTACTGCTCCTCGGTGTAGCGGCGCGGGCGGTCCGGGTCGCCGAGGATCCACCCCTCCTGGATGCACACGCGCGCCTCGTGCGCCTCGAACTCCCGGGGTGCGAGGAAGCGAACGTCGTTCGTCGCGACCACCGGCACGCCGTGCTCGGCGGCGAGGCGGACGGTGTCGTCGAGGAGGGCCTCCTCCCCCTCGCGGCCGAGCCGTTCGAGGCCGAGGTAGTAGCGGTCCCCGAAGCGGGAAAGCCATTCGCCCGCGAGGCGGTGCGCGAGCGCCGGCTCGCCGCGGGCGAAGGCCTGGCCCACCGCGCCGTCGCGGAACGCGGAGATCGCGATGAGCCCTCCGGTCTCGCCCTCGTCGAGCCAGTGAAGGGGGAGCGTTCCCTCTCCCTCCAGGTACGCCCGCGAGAGGAGCCGCGCGAGCTGGCGGTAGCCTTCGGAATGCCGGCACAGGAGCACGAGGCGGTGCTCCTCCCCCCGCTCCGGCACCACCCGGACGTCCGCCCCGATGAGCGGCTTCACCCCGGCGCGCTCCGCCTCCCGGTAGAACTTGATGAGCGAGAAGAAGTTGGCCGCCTCGGTGACCGCCACCGCGGGCATGCGGTGGGCGCGGGCGGCTTCCACGAGAGCGGGGATCCGGACCACGCTGTCGACGAGGGAGTACTCGGTGTGCACCACCAGGTGCACAAAGCCCGTTTGCTCACTCATGGCACACCGCCCGGACCGGCCGCACTGCCGGCTGGCAGGTACCTCGGGTGCACCTTGGGTGCACGCCCCCCCGGGCGGCGCCGTTCCAACCTCCGTTCGAGACGTCGCTCATCGCTGCGCTCCGCGGACCCGGCGGACCGGACCGAAGGTCAGGCGATGGACGGGGGACGGGCCGAAGCGGCGCACCTGCTCCAGGTGAGCCGGGGTGGGATACCCCTTGTGGTCCGCGAATCCGTACTGGGGCCAGCGCCGGCCGAGCCGTTCCATCTCGCGGTCGCGCCAGACCTTGGCGAGGATCGAGGCGGCGCCGATCGCGGTCACCGTGGCGTCGCCGCGGATCACCGGCCGGGCGGGAAACGGCAGGCCGGGGGGGCAACGGTTCCCGTCGACGAGGGCAAGCTCGGGAACGATGCCGGCCCCCGCGAGCCCCGCGAGGGCCCGGCGCATCGCGAGGAGGGTCGCCTGAAGGATGTTCAGCCGGTCGATCTCGGCCGGAGCGGCCAGCCCGAGCGCCCAGCCGAGGGCGAGCTCGCGGATCCGGTCCGCGAGCTCGGACCGGCGCGAAGGGGCGATGGTCTTGGAATCCGCGATGCCCTCCGGCACCGCTCCGGGGCGCAGGACCACCGCCGCGGCCACCACCGGACCGGCGAGCGGGCCGCGTCCCGCTTCGTCGACCCCCGCGATCACGCCGCCGCCCCCGCCCCGGCCGGCCGTTCCACCCCCTCCTCCGCCCCTCGCCCCGCGAGGGCGAGAACCGCCGCGGCCGCGCTCTCCCGCCCGGAGCGGAGCTCGCGGTGGATGCGGTCGAACTCGAAGGCGGTCTCGGCCGGAAGTCCCCGTTCGAGGAGACGGAGCACGGCCGGCCCGATGCGCTGCGGGCACACGTCGTCCTGCAGGAACTCGGGCACGATCCGGCGCCCCGCGAGCAGGTTCGGAAGCCCGATGAAGCGGATGTTGCGGCCGAGCCAGCGGCGGAGTACGAACCAGGTCGGCGGAAGCCCTCGCCACGCCACTACCATCGGCCGGCGCAGGAGCATCGCCTCGAGCGAGGCGGTGCCCGATGCGAGCATCACCACGTCCGCCGCGCTCATGACGGCGCGCGAGTCGCCGTCGAAGAGGGTGACCGCGGGACCTTGCGCATCCGCCATCCGCCGGAACTCGGCGTGGAGCGCGGGACTCGCCATCGGCGCG
>JAJECB010000491.1 GCA_022822245.1 Gammaproteobacteria bacterium | reverse complement strand
CGGCCGATGGAGAAGATCGAGGGGATCCGGATCCTGCACGTGGACGGTCTCGGCGGCGCGGGCGGGGGCGAAGGCCATCGGTCGCCGACCGACGAGGTGATCCAGAGCGCGCTCCGCTATCGCGCCCAGGCCCCTCTCATCGACGAGGTCATGAAGGAGATCGGGGTCGAGAACCCGAACGTCGCGGGGATGGGCGACATCTTCCGCTCCGCCCGCGACGCGCAGAGCCTCGTCCGCGAAGCGCCTCCCGGGGAGAAGAAGGAGAAGGACGAGAGCTAGCCCGGAAGAGTCACCGATGTCCGGCCGCGGCCTCGGGGTCCGGCTCAGGGAGGGGAGGCGCTCGTCTCGACGAGGCGCTCCACGTCGTCGGTCGTCCGGACGTCGGCAAAGAACTGGAGCATGTTGACCAGGGTCGCGACGTGCTCCTCGTCGCTCCGGGCGCCGTTCGCGTCCGAGACGAACACGGTGTCGTAGTTCATCAGCATCGCGTCGCGGGCGGTCGCCTCGCAGCACACGTTGGAGAGCGTGCCGGTGATGATGAGGGTGTCGCGGCCGGCGGCCTGCAGGCGGTCATGGAGGTCCGAGGCGCCCGGGGTGAAGGCGCTCGACCGGCGTTTCACCACCCGAAGGTCGCCCGGGGCCACGTCGAGCGATTCGTGGATCGCGAAGCCGTGCGCGCCCACCGCGGTCTCGGCGACGATGCGGTCGCGCATGTCCGGGGACGCGAAGTTGCGATACCACGACCGCCACTCGTCGGTGTACGTCTGCTGCGTCCAGACGACGAGCACCCCGTGTTCCCGGCAGACCCGGGCCAGTCGGTTGACGTTGGGCACGATCGCGGCGAGCCCAGGCACCTCCAGCGGGGAGTATCCCGGGATCAGGAACCCGTTCTGCATGTCGATGACGAGCAGCGCGGTGCGCGCGAGATCGAGGCGCTCGAAGATGTTCAGCCGACCGCGTCGCCGGATGACCCAGTCCACGTACCTCCGTGGGATTTCCGTGGGATGCATCGTCTTTCCCTTCCTCGTCACGCACGGGCTCGGCTAGCCGACGACCGAGAAGCTGCTCTCCCGGTTGATCTCGCGCTTCCGGGAGCAGAACGACATGTCGAGCGTGAAGTCCATGTTCGGAAGCGGGTACCGGAGCGGGCTCGCGTCGTGGTCGTTGCCCCTCTCCACGTAGTCGATGAGGGCGGCCATCATCATGCCGACCACCGGGGCGTTCTTGAACTGGTTCCCGCTGGTGCCGACGGCCATGAAGAACCCCGGAAGGTCGGAGTGATCGTAGATGGGGATCCAGTCGTCGGAGGTGTCGTAGAGATCGGCGATTCCCTGGACGCGGTTCGGAACCCCCATGGTGGGAAACCGCTGCGCGGCCCGAAGCGCCTGGAGCCGGGACTGGTCGGTCACCTCGGTGTCGTAGTCGTCGGGGTCGACCCAGTCCAGGGGGTCGCACTCGGGCTCTTCACTCCCGATGAGGATCTTGTTGCCGACCTCGGGGCGCCAGTACCCGCCGATGTCGGCATCGGAGCAGATGAGTCCGTCCGCCTCGAAATCGAAGCCCTCGGGCGACGGGACGTGCGCCACCTCGACCCGGAGGGCCCGGGTACGGATGTTCATCCCCTCCGTGACCCCCGCCATGTCGTTCACCTTGTAGGAATGGGGCCCGGCCGCGTTGACGACGACGGGGGCAAGGAGCCTTCGCCCCGACTCGAGGGCCACCCCGGCGACGCGGCTGTCCTCCTTCAGCACGTCCACCACGCGCTCGCCCATGAGGAAGGTCGCCCCGTGGCGCTTCGCCGCCGATTGAAGGTTCTGGGTCGCGAGCATCGGATCGTTGATGTACCCCGCCTTCGGGAAGAACAGCACGTAGCGCATCTCGCCGCTCTGCTCCCCGAACGCGGGGTCGTCGGCCGTCTTCACGGGATGGAAATGGCCCGGGCTCATGATCGGCAGGTGGGCCCGCATCTTGGCCGGGGTCCAGACCTCGTAGGGGATGTCGAGCTCGTTCGCGATGTCCTCGAGCTTCGCTCCGTAGCCGTTGCTCTCGAAGCAGGTGTAGCAGCAGCCGACCTCGCGGTAGTTCGCGAGGAACTCTCCATCCTCGGCACCGAGGTAGCCCGGCCAGTCCTCCCAGAACGGGTAGTTCGACTTCGCGAGGGCGGCCCCGCTCAGGGTCGAGTAGTGGGTACGGATGATCGCGCACGAATTGCAGGTCGAGCCGGACCCCGCCACCGGGTTCTTCTCGACGCAGGCGACCGTCCGTCCCCCCTTCGCGAGCTCGTAGGCGATGGCGCAGCCGATGATCCCGCCGCCGATGATCACCGCGTCACAGCTTTCCGTCATCTTTGCTCCTTGTCGGCTCGGGCGCTCGCATCGCGGAGCAGCGCGATCACCTCCCCGGTCGTCCGGACGTCCGCGACGAGCTGCATGACGTTGACGAGGGTCGCATTGTGCTCGACATCGGTGCGGGTCGCCATCGCGTCGCTCACCATGATGTTGAGGAATCCGAGGGCGGCTGCGTCGCGGGCGGTCGACTCGCAGCAGGCGTTCGTCAGCGTGCCGGTGATGACGAGCGTGTCGCGTCCGCGAGCGCGGAGCTCGGCCTCGAGCCGCGACGAGCCCTGGACGAGGGCGCTCGGCCGCGTCTTGTCGACGACGAGGTCGCCCGGATGGACGTCCATCGCGTCCGCGATCCGGTGTCCGCGCGAGCCGGGGACGGTGTCCGCGATGATCCGGTCCCGCCACTCGGGCGCGCCGAAGCGCGCGTAGCTGCGGGTGGTCCAGTCCTCGGGGAAGGTGGATCTCGTCCACGCGACCAGCACACCGGCCGCGCGGGCGGCCGCGGCCAGCGCGTTTACGTTGGAGATGATGCCGCGCGTCGCGGGAATGTGGAGCGGTGAGAACCCCGGCTCCACCCAGCTCGTCTGCATGTCGATGACGATGAGCGCGGTGCGCCCGGGGTCGAGGTCTTCGAAGGCGTGGCGCCGCCCCCGAAAGCGGATGCAGGAGTCGATGATCTCCTGCGGAATGTCGATCTCGTGCAAGGTTTAGCTCCGGGCGGAGGCGAGGCGGAGGTCGATCCTACGCCGATTCCGACGGGTCGAATGGACGCGGGTCGAGGAAGCGGCGGAGCACGTTCTCGGTGACGCGTGAGACGTTGTTGTCGAAGCCGTTCTGGCTGAGCGAGGTCGACCACGCGATGGAGCCGGTCGACCAGACCGCACCGCCCCCCGGGGTCTCGAAGAACACCATGTCGGCGCGCACCCGGCCGTTCTGCACGCCGTCGAGGGCGCGCGTGGTGGTGACGAACTCCTCGACCGAGAGCAGCCCACCGATCCCGACGTCCTCCGACGACGCGAGCACCACCGAGTTGGGCGGTGCGCCGAGATCGGGGTCCCAACGGTCGATCTCCATCCCCACCGCCCCGCCGCCGCGAAGCCCGAAGTCTCCGATCCGCTCGTCCTCCCCGATCCCCTCGAACACGAACGCGTAGCGTCCATCGCGGTTCGCCGCGGTCCGCCGGTAGTACGTCGAGCGGTTGAAGATCGTGGCGCTGAAGCCCACGCCCACCAGCCGCTGGGGCGGTCGCCCGTTCGAGCGCCAGAGCCCGCCCGGCTCGCCGGTGAACGACAGGTGGTGCTCGCCCGGCTCCCCCTCCCACGTGCGCACCCCGGTGATTCCGCGCCGGTTCTCGATGACCCCGGGCACCTCGTCGCTGAACGCGATGCGCCAGTAGAACCCGTTGCCGCCGAGGTACATGTGACGGCCGCCGGCGCGCTGATACGCGTCGAAGGCGTCCCACATGCGCGTCGACGTGTACTCCGGGTGCGAGGCGGTGATGACTACCCGGTAGCGGGCGAGCAGGTCCACGCCTTCCTCGTGGAGGTCCTCGTCGGTGATCACGTCGCACTCGAATCCGCGCTCCGCGAGCCACGCGACGACGTGGGTATCGTTCAGGTAGTTGAAGGTGTAGAGCCCGGGCCGGAAGTTGAGCATCGGCCGGAGGCGCGAGGCGTAGAAGACCCCGCTCCCGTCGGCGTGGGTGTCGTAGTGCGAGAGCCCGAGCTCCCGGTGCTCGTTGAGGTAGAGCTCGTCTTCGCTGATGGGAGTCAGGCTTTCGTAGAGGTTCTCCGTGTTCAGGCTGTCGAACTTGATGTGGGTGTTCGCGTACGACATGTACGTGGCGGTCGAGGCGACGAGCGCGACGTGGGCGTTCGCCGCGCCGCGCGGGGGCCGGACGAAGAAGGCGACGTAGCCCACCGCCCCCGGCGCACGCATGCGCGCGGCGTAGAAGCCGCTCTTCCAGTCGGCGGGCACCTCGAGCGCGACGTCCGTAGACCAGCCGCAGTCATGAAGATCGTCCTCGTGGAAGTGGATGGCGCCGTACTGCTCGGGGGCGAGTCGCCAGTCGGCGACGCTCCCGTCCCAGGAACGGCCGGTAACCCCGCGGGCCGGCAGGTTGACGGTGTGTCCATGGCGTTCGTGGGGGCCGCGGTCGGTGATCGTCGCCCCTTCGATGCCGGCAGAGAAGTCCCAGGCGCCGAGCAGGCCCTCTTCCGGGAGGGCCGCGGAGGGGCGCTCGGCGAGCGCCCGGAGCCTCTCCGGACTCGGCGCGGATCCGAGGAGCACCGGACCCTCGACCTTGCCGTTGAAGTGGGCGCCGCTCATCCAGCGCCCGTGCGACGGCCACCCCGAGTGCGCGCCGACGAGGACCGGGGTGCCCGGCGGCGGAGCACGCCACTCGACTCCGCCTTCCGCCGCCCGCCCGTCTTCCGGGAAGCCCGCGCAAGGTTCGAGAAGGGTCCATTCGACCCGGGCCGTCCCGGTCCCGTCGTCGAAGCTCGCCGCCACGAAGTGCCAGCGCCGCTCGAGGAGCGCGGACGCGGAGGTCGCGTCGGACAACCGCCCGCCGGCGCCGAGGCGCAGGCGCAGCCTGCCCGCTTCGTCGATCTCGAGCGCGAACCCCGAGCCGTCCGGCTCGGACCACCACCCGAGAACCGTCTGGCGGCGCCCACCGGGTGCCATGGCCGTGGGCCAGATGAACGCCGCAACCGTGAAGGTTCCCCCGTCCGGCAGCCCGACGGTGTCGTCGACCCGCACGTACGAACCCGCGTCGATCGGCTGGAAACGGCCCCGGTGCTCGCCGTCCGCCGGGCTCGGGGCGGGGACGAGGTCGAGCCCCGGCCCACGCGGATCAGGGTCGCCGCAGACAATCCGCACGAAGTCGAGGCGGTAGCGTTCGACGTCCCTGCAGCTCAGCTTGAGCTCGAGCCGCTCTCCCGGCGCGACACTCAGCCGGTCCACGTAGCCAAGGATGCGGGTGGTGCTCTCCGCCATCGCCTCAGCTTCCGCATCGAGAGCGCCGGAACGAGGGCCGCGCCGGGGAACCGAGGAACCGGGCCAACGTTGCCGGGCGAGCCGGCCGCCACACGCCGCGCCTCATTCGACGTCGAGGTCCTCGCCGGTGAGCTGCTTCCAGCGAAGACGGAACACCTCCCACTCGACCTCGCCGAGATCGGTGAAGACCCGATCCTCGAACACTTCCGGCGGCTCGCCGCGGACCCCGCTCAGGCGCCCGATCACCCACGACTCGAACGGCTCCTTCACGATGGCGCAGTAGCGCCCGCGAAGCGGGGTCGTGCGCATGCGATGGAGCACGCGCCGGAGCTCCTCGCTGTGGGGTCCGCGCAGGTTCGCCCGGAACTCGCGCGCAAGGTCCGTGCGCGCCGGATCGACCGGAAAGACCGAGTCCGCGGGGTCGTAGACGTGCAAGTCGCTGCCCTTCAGTCCTTCCGGAGACCGGCCGCCATCGCCTCAGCCGCCGCTGAAGAGAACCCGCGGCAGCCAGAGCGCGATCTCGGGGAAGATGGTGACGATGATCCCGGCGACGCCCATGAGCACGAAGAAGGGGAAGGCGGCTCGTGCGATGAGTGCCATCTGCTGGCCGGTGAGTCCCTGCAGCACGAAGAGGTTGAAGCCGATCGGCGGGGTCACGAGCCCGAGCTCGACCATGATGACGAGGAACACCCCGAACCACACCGCGTCGTATCCCGCCGCCCCGATGAGCGGCAGGGTGATCGGCAGGGTCATGACCATGATCGAGAGCCCGTCGAGGAAGAGCCCGAGGATGATGTAGAACACCCCGAGCAGGATGATGAGCCCGATCGGCCCGAGCTCCAGGTACGCGATACCCTTCGCGATCTCCTGCGGAACGTGGAGATAGCCCATCGCCGACGACATGAACGACGCGGCGACGAGGATGGTGATCACCATGCACGTGATCCGGGTCGCCCCGAGCAGCGAGTCGATGAAGATCTTCCACGTGAGCTGCTTGAGGAGCGCGGTCACCGCGAGGCTCGCGACGAACCCGAGCACCGCCGCCTCCGACGGAGTCACGAGGCCGGTGTAGATCCCGCCCAACACGATGCCGATGAGGAGCAGGATCGGAAACAGGTCGATGAGCCCCCACAGCCGGTCTTTCCATCCGTATGTCACCCCGTCGTCGGGCGACTTCGCGGGGTCCATCATGCAGCGCACGATGATGTAGGCCGAGTAGAGGGCAGTGATGAGAAGGCCCGGGAACACCCCCGCCGCGAAGAGGTGCGCGATAGACTCCTCGGCCAGCACGCCATAGATGATCATCGAGATCGAGGGCGGGATCATGAGACCGAGGCTGCCCGCCCCGGCGAGCGAGCCGATCGAGAGGTTGATGTCGTAGCCGCGCTGGGCGAGCGCGGACCCGGTGATCTTGCCGATGGTGGCGGTGGTCGCGGTGCTCGATCCGCTCACCGCCGCGAACAGGGTGCAGCCGCCGACGTTGCAGTGCAGGAGGCGCCCCGGGATCGGGTCGACCCAGGGCGAGAGCCCTCGGAACAGGCGCTCGGAGATGTCGCTCCGGAACACGATCTCGCCCATCACGATGAAGATGGGCACCGCGGCCAGCTCCCAGGTGCTCGCGGTCCGCCACATCGTCCCCATCATGATCGCGCCGACCCGGTTGATCGGCATGTCGAGGAGGAGCACCAGGGCCGAGGCGCTGACCATCATCAGCGCGACGAAGATCCACGTGCCGAGCCCGAGGTAGAGGACGAGCAGCGCGAAGGTCGCGCCCGCGATTCCGAGTGCCTCCATCCGTCGCTGCCGTTCCGGTGGCGCCGGCCGGCGCTACTCGAACCCGAACTCCACCGCCCGGTCGGAGCGAAGGCTCCGCCGGCCGGTGGCGACGCTGACGAGATACACCACCATCTGCAGCCAGAAGACGGCGAGCCCGAGCAGGATGAGGCCCTTGGGGATCCAGAGCGGAACGTCGGCGAGCGTCCCGCTCGTGTAGCCCCGCGCGAAGTCGCGGGACGCGTTGGCGCCGAAGTACCAGATCGCCAGGCCGGTCGCGACGAGGGCGAGCACGCAGCAGATGATCTCGACCACCCACCGCGCGCGGCCGTCGTCGCGAAGGCGCGAGAGCAGGAGGTTCATGCGAATGAGCGCGTCGTGCTCGAGCGAGTAACCGAGGGCGAGGAAGCTCATCGCCCCGATCCCGTAGCCGACCAGCTCGTCCATCATGTGGGTCGAGCTGTCGAAGAAGGTCCGAAGCACGATCTCCCAGAGGATGAGACCGACCATCGCGAGCATGATGATCGCGGCGGCCGCGACGGCGAGGACCGAGACGGACCACACGGCCCGTTCCGGCCAGCTCTTCGTGCGTTCCACGAAACG
>JAJECB010000409.1 GCA_022822245.1 Gammaproteobacteria bacterium | reverse complement strand
CGGCTGGCTCACGCCCTTAAGGTGCGCAAGCCAGCCGACTCGATGTTTAACATCGAGGCTGGCGAGGGGGTGCTGCGCCCCCCTTCAGATCCCCCTGCACACCACGCCGCTGAGCGGTCAGCGGAGGGGCGCGGGAGGCCGCGCCCCGAACCCCGTCGCCGTGACGCGGCTGAGCGCTTTCCCCATCGACCTCGGCGATCCAGCCGACATGGTCCTCGACGGATCCGCCAGCCGGGAACTCGGTCGTGACCGGCGAGGCCGTGAACTCTGCGGGCAGCGGACGCCGCCGAGCCCGGAAAAACCGCTCTCACGGCGATTTCGGGTGTTGCGGGGGCGGTTGGGAGGGGTCCGGGGCCGCAGGATTGCCTGTAACGCGCGAAATCGCCCCCCGGAGGGGTAAGGTAGTACCCCCGATTCCGGGCTTCCGACCAAGGGGCTCGGCGTCTTGGCGTTGGAGGATCGAGCCGGCCGTAGGGTGGCGTCGCGCGCCATCGACGCCGAAACGGCTAGCGCTGGCCCTGTGGTCCTGCCTCGGCGCTTCCGGCTCTCTGCGGGACAGTCGATCCGGGACATATGTGTGCGGCGGTGCTCCCACCGTCTCGGCGCCGGTCCCCCCGGTCTACGGGACGGGGTGAAGCCCGGCCGGCGCAACACGCGGTGGAATCGACCGCCTCGCCCGTTCTGGGATTGCGAGCCTTGCGTTGCCGCACCTTGAAGGTGCCGAAGCCGCGGATGTCAATGTGGTCGCCGCGCACCAGGGTCCTTCACGGCGTCGAGGAAGGCGTCTGCCACCAGCCCGCAGTCCCTCTTGGCGACTCGCGGTCCGACCATATCGGCGGCCCTGCTTGACGAGGTCGGCTTTGGTCATCCTCTTGTCCTCGCCGTGAAGTGTGGTCCAGTCCGGTAGCTCGTTAAGGATAACTTGCATGGCGCGGCCTCTGCGAAATCCTGGACTGCCGCCCCCGTCGAGCCCGCGCGGTCACGAGACGCCGTGGGATGAGCGAGGCTCCACGGGGCGGTCGAGAAAAGCGGCAGGCCGCGCCTGCGCCGGTGGAGGTGACGCTACCCGGCGCCGAAAGGGTGATCGCAGGAGTGATCGGCGGCGACCGTGCACTAATACAACATCATGGGCCAAAGCACTTTATGACATGGCCTATGGTCTGAGTATCGCACCGTGATGGGCGCCGCCCGGGTCACACCGGCAGAGCGCGCCGCCCAGCGGTAGAAGGCGAGCGCGAGCGCACCCGCCAGATCGCGCCCATCGGAAACAACCAACCAACTTGCGCGCTGGGCGAACACAACCCATGCCTCACGACATCGCGATTCCCGCGACTACCCTTGCGATGCCGGAGGCTTCCCGACCGACCTCGGTATCGTATCGCCCGTCCACGTGCTTCGTTGGAGCCCTTACGTTCCTTCCCGGTCGTCCTGTCCTCCAGCACCCGGTACCGCACTGAGTCGTCTCGGGAAGCCGTTTGTCCCAAGTGGTGCAATCCCGTCAACGTGATAACGGGTAGGATACACGATGAAGCGACCCTCGAAGCTGAACGCGAGTTTCGTCAAGAGAATCCGGCGCCCGGGCCGATACGGGGATGGACGCGGTGGGTACGGGCTGTCACTGCTGGTTAAGCCCACATCAACCGGTCGGATCAGCAGGACATGGGCGCAGCGCCTCTACATTAACGGCAACGCCGTTAACCTCGGTTTGGGAGCCTATCCGGTCGTGAGCTTGAAGGAGGCGAGGGCGAAGGCTCTGGAACACCGCCGAGCATTGGCACGCGGGATCGACCCGAGGAACGGCGGCATTCCGACATTTGCGCGAGCCGCCGAGAAGGTGATTGCGATCCACAAGGCGAACTGGAAGCCGGGCGGTGACACCGAGCAGCAGTGGAGGAGCAGCCTGCGCGCATACGTCTACCCGAAGATCGGACACAAGACGGTGGACAAGATCACGACTGCGGACGTGATGGCCATCCTGCTACCGATCTGGAATGAGAAGCGGGTGACGGCAAAGCGCGTGCGCAATAGGATCTCGGCGGTGATGAGGTGGGCGGTAGCGAGAGAGTACAGGGAAGGGAATCCGGCTGGCGACGCCATCGCCACCGCGCTCCCCAAGAACGGTTTTCGCACGGTCCACCATCGCTCACTGCCGTATGCTCAAGTCGCGCAGGCGCTGGCAAGAGTACGTGCGAGCACGTCACGACCCGTGACGAAGCTGGCGTTCGAGTTCCTCGTTCTGACCGCGACCAGATCGGGTGAGGTTCGAGGGGCGCAGTGGGCGGAGATCGACATCGAGACCGCCACATGGACCGTGCCTAGCGAGCGCATGAAGACGGGACGAGAGCATCGCGTGCCGTTGTCTTCACGTGCCTTCGAAGTACTCGCCGAGGCACGCCGGTGCTCCGTCGGATCCGCGTGGGTGTTTCCGTCGGCGGCGGGCCGAGAGCTGAGCGGCAACACATTCCCTCTGCTTTGCCGACGACTCGACATTCCAGCCGTGCCGCACGGCTTCCGTTCGTCGTTCCGCGATTGGTGCGCCGAGTGCGGCGTACCCCGCGAAGTGGCGGAGTCGGCGCTCGCACATACCGTCAAGGGCGTCGAGGGGGCGTACTTGCGAACCGACCTCCTCAAGCGGAGGCGAGACGTGATGGAGGAATGGGGGAACTACGTACGTCAACCCGGTTGACAGCCTGGGGCACCGGGGCGGGGCGCCGTGTGAGCTTCCCCAGTCCGACGAGCGGTGAAAAATGCAGGTAAACAATATGATAACGTTCCAGCACTTGTAATCGTATCCTGCTGTAATTTAGCGGGTTATGAGGACCAAAGTGCCGGTGAGTATATCCGGTCCTCCGCGGTGGTCGGCAACGTGGTCGCGGCCGACGCGATGATGAGCGGCGGCGACGGCCAGCCCGAAACGCTGGCAGGCGTGACGGTCACGCTCGATGGCGAGCACGCCATGGGCGAGACCATGGAGACCGGCATGGACGGCGGCTTCGCCTTCACCGGGCTCCGCGCCGGCACCTACACGGTCACGATCTCGGACTTCCCCGAGGATGTCTCCTTCGAGACGGTGAGCGTCGAGGTCGAGGTCGACGTGGGCGATGTAGGCCAGGCCGACTTCACGGGCCACTTCATCCGCACTTCCGCGGTCGAGGGCCAGGTGATCATCGACGGCGAGGGCCTTCAGGGCGTTACGGTGACGTTGGCCGGCGGTCCCTCCGACGAGAGGCACACGATGATGACCGACGCCGACGGCATGTACAGGTTCGAGGACCTGCGCCCCGGCGACTACACGGTCGCGATCTCCGACTTCGACACCCGCGACTACGAGTTCGCGGCCACGTCGCAGGACGTGAGCGTCGATCTCGACGAGACGGGCACGGTGTCGTTCACGGGCGTCCTGCTCCGCACCTCCGGCATCAGCGGCCGGGTGAGCGTCGAGGGCATGGGCCTCGGCGACATCGCGGTCACGCTGTCCGGCGCGGCCGACGCGAGCACGATGACCGACGCGGGCGGCCAGTACGCCTTCGCGGGTCTGGCGGCGGGCGACTACACGGTCACGATCGCGGTCGCGAGCGACGCATACGTGTTCGACTCGATGAGCCAGGACAGGACGGTCGGCGACGACGATTCACAGATCGTGAACTTCGAGGGCGCACACGCGCGCACCGCGAGCGTTGCCGGTCAGTTGTTCCTCGACGAACTCGACAAGAACGACATGATGGACGCGGGCGAGCACCCGTTGCCGGCGGCTGGTGTTCCGGTGGCGCTGGTGGGCCCCGGGGTCAATGACCAGCGGCTGAGCGCGACCGGCCCGGATGGCTCGTTCGGCTTCTCGGGTCTGCGCGCCGGCTCCTACCAGCTGGTCGTGCCGATCGACGCTACGGCGGCAGCCGCGCT
>JAJECB010000025.1 GCA_022822245.1 Gammaproteobacteria bacterium | reverse complement strand
CGGCATAGCCGACGATCTCGCCCGCGCGGTTCAGCACGAGGGCGAGCTCCGGCTCCGGGACGTCCCAGGTGCTGTCGGGCCGAACCCGGATCCGGCCGCGATGGCCGACCACACGCCATCCGTTGGCCTTGAAGAAGACCTCGACCCGCTCCGCCTCGTAGACCCGGTCGTAGACGTCCGCGGTCTCGGACTCCGCCATCCGTGCTTCCCGGCTCCGGAGGTAGGTGACACCCGCCGCCCACACTTCCTGGTGGTTTTCGATGGGGGCAAGCAGCTCGCCCTCGGACGGCTCGTCGGTGCGTGCGCCGGCGACCGCCTCGCGGATCGCCGGGTACGGGTCCCGAAGGAGCGAATCGAGCCGAAAGTCCTCGGGCAGCCAGCGTCCGTCGACGGCCCAGCGCGGTCCGGAGGTTGTCTGGTGGCGTGTCAGGTGCATGGAGGAAGGCTCTCCCCGGTTGAGAGGCTCGGGCGCCAAACGGCGTTCAGTGAAGACGCCGTGCGTGATCGTGGAGCGTGCGAGAGGCGGTGTCCACCGTGCAGGGCGGCCGTCGCCGCGTGGCGGGCAACGTCATGCGAAGCGACGGTTCGGCAGGAGCCGGCGAAACTCCACGGCGAAGCGTCTCCGGAGCGCCCCGGGCCACCCGGCGCGCATGCCCCGGGGGCGGATTACCGCCCTTCAGTGGCGGGCGGTGCGCTCCGAACCGCCACTTCCCGAGTGCCGCTCGCGGTTCGATTCGTTCCGGGAAGATCCCGGCGGAGTCGGGCAGCGACGGCGCTCAGTCCATTCGCTGGCCGCCTCCCTGCTCTGCTTCACCCTGCTTGATCCGGTCGTAGATCTCCTCTCGGTGCACGGCCACTTCGCGCGGGGCGGTTACTCCGATCCGCACCTGCTGGCCCTTGACTTCGAGCACCTTCACTCGGACATCTTCCCCGATGACCAGGGTTTCACCCGCTCGCCGCGTCAGTATGAGCATCGCCCTCTCCCCTGCCTTCGGGCAGGTACCGCAATCATATCCTATTACCGCGTGCCCCTGCCGGCCCTCCGGACATGCCTCGGGAAACGCGTCGCGAGCGGCCCGTCAATCGGTGTCGATCCAGCCGTCGACCTCGGGATCGTCTTCGCCCGGGACGTGCACCACCTTGAACCGGAAGGGGTCCGCGCCGAGCGGTCGGGTGGCGTCGAGCCCCATCTTGTCCACCCGCCCGTCGCGCGCGGACGGGTCGAGGCGGGAGCCTTGCGCGCCGGGGACGACGACGAGGTCCTCGCCGGCCTGGAACCGGGTCGCGACCGCCCACTCCACCGCCTCGGGGTCGTGCACGTCCACGTCCTCGTCCACCACCACGACCTGCTTGATGTCCGCATGGCCCGCGAACGCGCCCATCATGATGTTGCGCGGCTCGCCGTCCCAGCGCTTGGCGATCTGCACGTACAGGTGGTATCGGCATACCCCGCCGACCGGAAGGTGGACGTCGAGGACGCTCGGGAAGCTCCGGCGGAGCAGCGCGAGCAGCGACGCTTCGCGCGGGATGGCCCCGAGCAGCAGGTGTTCCATCGCGGCGGGCACGATGGTGTGGAAGATCGCGTCCCGCCGCCGCGTCACCGCGTCGACCACGAGCACCTGCCGGTCGCCCGCCGGCCCGTAGTACTGCGGGAACTCTCCGAATGGACCCTCCGTCGCTCGTTCATGGGGAAGGAGGCGGCCCTCGATCACGATCTCGGCCTCGGCGGGCACCATCACCGGATTGGTCAGACACCGCACCACGGGGAGCGGCGCTCCCTGGAGCGCCCCCGCGACCTCGAGCTCGTCCGCATTGAGCGGCAGGATGGCCTGGGAGGCGAGCAGGGTGGCCGGGTCCACGCCGACGACCACCGCGACCGGGAGCGCCTCGCCACGCGCCTCCGCCGCGTCGTAGAAGCGGTGGAGGTCACGCGGGAGCATGAGGATGCCGAGCCGGTCGGGGCCGCTCACCTGGAGGCGGTTGATCGACACGTTCTGGTCCCCGGTCTCCGGATTGGCCGCGATGACGAGACCGGCCGTGATGTAGGGGCCGGCGTCGTGCTCGTTGTGGACGGGGATGGGAAGGTCGCGCTCGAGGTCCACCTCCCGGACGACTTCCTCCTGCACGGGCGGCGCCTGCGCCGGGTCCACCTCCCGGCAGGGAAGAGGCGCTTCGATGGCCCGCTGATAGAGGTCGAGAAGGCCCGACTCGTCCGTGCCAAGCGCCTCCGCGATCCAGGAACGGGTAGACACGAGCCCGGACACGACGGGGATCGGGTGGCGGCCGTCCGGCTCGGGGAACCAGGTCGCCCGGCGGCCGTCGAGGCGCTTGGCGACCGCGGCGAGGGTGAAGCGCAGCGGAATCCCGGGCCGGGCGCGGGCGAGCCGCCCCGATTCCTCGAGCCGTTCGAGCCAGCCACGCAAGGTCGGCGCCGGGACGTTGCGCACCGCGGGCTCACTCACCGGTGAACGCGGGGCGGCGCTTCTCGACGAACGAGGCGACCCCTTCCCGGAAGTCGGCCGAGGACCGGAGGCGCCCGTAGGCGTTGCCTTCGATCTCGATCCCGGCCTGGAGAGTGGTGTGCTGCGCGGTGTTGAGCACGTCCTTGGCGGCCCGCTGGGCGAGCGGGGAGAAGCCGCGAAGCTCGTCCACCAGGGCATCGGTCGCGGACTCGAGCTCGCCGTCCGCGACGCAGGCGGTCGCAATGCCCCAGTCGAGGGCCTCCGGCCCCGCGAGCCGTCGCGAGCGCATCACCATGTCCTTGGTCCGCGCGATCCCGATCATGTGCAGGAGCCGGATGGAGCCGCCCGAGCCGGGGATCATGCCGATGCGCTGCTCCGGCAGCCCGACGACCGCGGTCTCGGACACGATCCGGAAGTCGCATGCGAGGCAGAGCTCGAAGGCGACCCCGAAGCAGTAGCCGCGGACGGCCGCGACGACCGGCTTGCGGCAGCGCTCCGGCGCGGCGACGTTCCGGGCGAGCTCGGAGACCTGCTCCGGGCTTCGCTCGAGGAACCCCGGGATCTCGCCACCGCTCGAGAAGTGCTCGCCCTCGGCCCGGAGCACCACGACGCGCACCTCCGCGTCCCGGTCGAGCTCCTCGAACACGAGGCGAAGCTGATCGCGCTCGGGCATCCGCACGATGTTGAGGGGCGGGCGGTGCAGCACCACGTCCGCCCGCTCGCGCTCGCTGTCGATCTCCACCCGGAAGCCGTCGAGCCGCTCGACGACGCTCGCGACGGTGCTCCGGAACGCTCTCTTCATGCGCTCGTTCCCCCTTTCGTCACTCTCGCAATGCGTAGCGCTCAGTCCTCCACCTCGTACTCCCCGGCCACAAGCCGCCGGCGGAGGATCTTGCCGACCGGGGACTTCGGGATCACGCGCAGGAACGCGTACTCCCTCGGCCGCTTGAACGCGGGGAGGCTCGAGGCCCGGCAATGCTCGTCGAGCGCCTCCTCCGCGACCGGCTCGCGCCGGACCACGAACGCGGCCACCCGCTGCCCCCAGCGATCGTCGGGGAGCCCCGCGACCGCCACCTCGGCCACCGCGGGATGGAGCGAGAGCACGTTCTCGACCTCCACGGGGGTGATGTTCTCGCCCCCGCTGATGATCATGTCGTCGACCCGGCCGGTGACGAAGAGGTCGCCCTCGTCGTCCTGGAAGCCGGTGTCCCCGGTGAAGTACCACCCGTCGCGGAGGGCCTTGGCGTCCGCGTCGGGGCGGCGCCAGTAGCCGTCGAACGCTTCGTCGTGGTCGAGGCGGACCGCGATCTGCCCCTCCTCCCCGGGCTCCGCCACCACCTCCTCGGCATCGGTCGAGCCGAGGCGCACCACCCGGGCCTCCTGGTTGAGGCCGGCCCGGCCCGCCGACCCCGGCTTGGCGTGGGCCCGCTGGTCGATGGTGAAGGTGAAGACCTCCGACGAGCCGTAGTGGTTGACGAAGAGCCGGGGCCGGAACCCCTCCTCCACCCGCCGCACGAGCGCATCCGTCATCGGCATGCCCGCGAACCCGACCCGCTCCACGCTCGCCACCCGCTCGGGGGTGAACTCGGGATGGCCGAGGAGGTCGTGATACAGGGTGGGCACGAGGTACAGGGAGGTGATCCCCTCCCCCTCGATGAGGTCGAGGGCCGTCGCCGCATCGAAGCGCGGCTGGCAGACGAAGCAGCCCCCGAGAAAGGCGGAGGAGAGAAGCGAGCGCACCCCCATCGTGTGGTAGAGCGGCATGACCCCGAGGGTGGACTCGCCGAACGCGTACTGGTGGTGCGCGATATGGGCGAGCGCGGCGGCCTGCTCGGCCCGGTGGCGGCGGGGGACTCCCTTGCCGCGCCCCGTGGTGCCGGAGGTGTACAGCATGACGGAGACGTCATCGGCGGACGCGCGGGGCGTCGCCGGAGCCGGCGGAACCGGCGGAGCTGGGGCCTCGAAGACCCGTTCCCAGGAGTCGGTCGCGTGGCGGGCGCCGTCGAGGGCGATGCGCGGAACGTTGCCGGCCCCCGCCGCGGCCTCCTCCGACACCGGCTCGTACACGAGGGCGCGCGCGTCCGCGTCTCCGATCACGTAACCGAGCTCCTCGCGGGCCGCCCGCCAGTTGACGGGGGTGATGACGACCCCCGCGAACTGGCACGCCCAGTGGAGGGTGGCCGCTTCGAGCCGATTGCGGAGCGAGGTGACAAGGTGGTCGCCGGGGCGAAGCCCGAGCGCGTCGAGCCCTGCCGCCGCCCGGCCGATCCGCTCGAGCCAGGCGGCGTAGGCGATGCGGCGGTCCCCGTCCACGATCGCGCAAGCGGCGGGGTCTCGGGCCACCGCGGCGAGGAACGCGCTCCCGAGATCGATCACCGGCTCGGCACGGAGACGGCTTCGCTCACCGGTTCGGGAGCACTTCGATGTCGGGGCACTGCACCAGCCGGGAGTCCGCCGTCACCAGCGTGAGATCGAAAACCTTGGCGCTCGCCGCGATGAACCGATCGGCAGGGTCCTGGTGCGGCAGGGCGATCGCCCGGCTGGCCAGCGCCACCTCGAAGGTCACCGGGGCCTCCCGGATCGGCATGATTGAAGTTGCCTCCCGCAACCAGTCTCGAGGGTCCGGCTCCAGGGTGAGGCGGCCCCGCTCGGCGAGGAGCAACGCCTCCCAGATGCTGACCGAGGAGAGCCGGATGTCGGCCCCGTCCGCGGTAACAGCTTGATGAACCTCGGTGGACAACCGGTCGGGGTCGAGCAACCCCCAGAGCCAAATGTGGGTGTCGAGAAGGAGGGCCACCTATTCGAGCGCCTCCCAGTCGGAGAGCTCCGACACGGGGGCCACGAGATCGCCGTGGATCCGCCCACGGTCCCGCATGGCTCCAAGCCAGCTTCCGGAGCAATTCGGCGGCGGCGGGACGACTTGCGCCACGGGCTTGCCGAACCGGGTAACGAGGATTGGATTGCCCGTCTCTCCGACCCGGGCGAGCACGGCCAGACAAGTGGCCTTGAACTTGGAAATCTGAATCTCTTCCATGCAGAAAATGTACCATGGTCCGAAATCATGGTCCATTTTTGCGGTTATCCATGCGATCATGCGCGATCGCAAGCCTTTGCTGCCTCCCGCGCGGCGTCGAGCACCGCGGCGACGATGGGCTGGTAGCCTGTGCAACGGCACAGGTGCCCGCTCAACACCGTCCGTACTTCCTCCTCGTCCGGGGTGTGGCCTTCCGCCGCGAGCCGTTCGAGCCATTCCGTCATGGTCATCAGGATACCCGGCGTGCAGTACCCGCACTGGAGCGCGTGGTGGCGGCGGAAGGCCGCCTGGAGCGGGGAATGCGCGCCGTCCGGGCCGGCGAGGCCTTCCACGGTGTCCACGCGCCGGCCGTCGACCTGGACCGCGAAGAGGAGGCAGGCGCGGGCGGGGGCGCCGTCGAGGCGGACCGTGCACGCCCCGCAGACGCCGTGCTCGCACCCAACGTGCACGCCCCGCCGGCCGAAGCGCTGGCGAAGGAAGTCGCTGAGGAGGAGGCGGGGCGGCGCCTCCGCCGCGCATCTTTCCCCGTTCAGCACGAACTCGACGAGTTGGCGTTCGCCGGCGGCAAGGCGCGGGCACGGGGGAAGCGGCGGCGACTCTTCGATCGCGGCAAGGGTCGCCCGACGACTCTCCCCGGCGAAGGCTGGAGTTCCGTTTGCCGCCGCGCGCTCCACCGCTCGCCGGCCGAGGGCGTGGACGAGGCCGCGGCGGTACGCGCCGCCTCCGTGGCCGTCGTCGACGATCTCGATCTCCTCCGCGAGCTCGACGAGGGCGTCGTCAAGGACTTCCCCCGTGAGGTGCGGCCATTCGCGGACGACCGGCACGCCCGCCACCCCGCCGAAGCCGATGGCCATCCGGTCGTCGTGAAGGACCACCGCGCACGACGCGATCGCGAAGTCGCCGTGGCGAAGCGCGACCTCGTCGAAGGCGTGCCGCGCCCCCGGCGCGGCGACCGGCCAGCGGGTCGCGACCACCATCTCGTCCTCCCGGCACGAGGTCTCGAGAGGGCCTTCGAAGAACGCGCGCGCCGGCACGAGGCGCTCGCCGCCCCCCGCCGAGCGAAGCCGGACCGAACCGCCCAGCACCGCGAGGGCGAGGGGGAGCTCCGCGCTCGGGTCGGCATGGGCGACGGAGCCCCCCACCGTGCCCCGCGCGCGGGTCGGGTAGTGCCCGACGTGGGGAAAGGCCGCGGCGAGGAGGGGCAGGCGGCGGGCGAGGTCCGGCCAGCGCTCGAGCCCCACCTGCGTGACCCCCGCCCCCACCTCGATCTCCGAACCCTCGTCCGTGATCCGCCGCAGCTCTTCCAGCCCCCCGATGTCGACCACCACCGCCGGGGTCACCACCCGGAAGTTCATCATCGGGACGAGGGAGAGCCCGCCCGCGAGGATGCGGGCGTCGTCCCCGGCCTCGCCGAGGGCCTTCGCCGCCTCCTCGACCGCGGACGGCCGAACGTAGTCGAACGGGGCCGGCTTCACGATTGCACTCCTGCGCCACCGTGCTCGCGACCCCGCCCCGTGCCTTCCGGGCGGCCGCTCGCACCGCCGATTCCACGGTCCACCACGTCGTGCCCGGAGTCTCGCGATGCAGATTCATCCCGTGCGTCGTGCTCCCGCCGGTCGCGGCGGCGCGCGAGGGCGGCCGCGACGTGGGGGGCGAGGCGTGCGGGGAGGAGAGGAAGCTCCAGCACCTCGCCGGTGCCGAGGGCGTCCGCGACCGCGTTCGCGATGCACACCGGGGTGCTCATCGACACCCCTTCGCCCACCCCCTTCGCGCCGAGAGGTGTCACCGTGGACGGCACGTCGTGGTGGACGATGACCGGGGCCGGCACCTCGCAGGCGGTGGGGATCGGGTAGTCCGCGAGGGTCCCGGAGAGGAAGGTTCCGGCCGCGTCGTAGCGGAGCTCCTCGAGGAGCGCCGCCCCCACCCCTTGCGCGAACGCCCCCCGGATCTGCCCGTCCACCATCGCGGGGTGGAGGCGGACCCCCGAGTCGTGCCCGGTCACGTAGCGGTCGAGGCGCACCCGGGCGGTCGCCGGGTCCACCTCGACGCCGCAGAAGTCGAACACGAACGCGTAGGCGCCCGCCCCGTTGACGCGGTCCTCGGGGTCGGGCGGAGCGAGCTCGGGGGGCGACCACATCTCGGTCACCCGGAGCCCCGGCTCCACGCCTTCCGGGAGCGAAGAGGGCGACCAGTGGAAGACGCCCGCGAGCCGGGCGAGCGCAATCGCATTGTCCGGGTTGTCCGGCGCATGCACCCGGCCCGCCGCGAACACGAGCCCGCCCGCCCACGCGTTCAGCTCCCGGGCGGCCACCGCCGCGAGCCGCTCGCGCACCCGGACCGCGGCGCGGTGGGCGGCGCCCGCCACCGCCCCCGCGAACCGGCTCGAGTAGTTGCCCGACGCGATCGACCAGGCTTGCGTCTGGGTATCGTGCTCGAGGTTGACGACGACCTCCTCCGGGGCGAGCCCGAGGACCGCGGCCACCACCTGGGCGAGCACGGTGCGATGGCCCTGGCCCTGAGGCGCGGAGGCGGCGCTCACGGTCACCGCGCCGCCCGGGTCGAGGCTCACCGTGGCGGTCGCCACCGCTCCGTCCTTGGGACCCGCCCGCGCCCTGACCTCCGGCGCGAGCAGGGCGGTGATGTAGCCCATGTTGGAGATGCTCGTCTCGACGATCGCGGCGTAGCCGACCCCGTAGAGGCGCCCCTCGCCTCGCGCCGCGCGCCGGCGGGCGAGGAGCTCGTCGAGCCCGCCCTCGGCGACCGTCCGATCGACGAGGGCCGGGAAGTCGCCCGAGTCGTACCGGGCGCCGGCCGCCGCCCGGT
This sequence comes from Gammaproteobacteria bacterium, assembly GCA_022822245.1. The sequence continues at coordinate 3,791 of JAJECB010000025.1, read as the reverse complement.
AGGGAATGGCCCGGGACGGGACGAGGTTCCGGCGGACGACGTCGAGAGGGTCGAGGCCGAGCCGCTCCGCGACCCGCCGCATGAGCGTCTCCAGGGCGTAGAACACCTGCGGCCCGCCGAACCCGCGGTTGAGGCCGGTCGGTGTCTTGTTGGTGAGCGCGACCCGATTGCGGACCGCGAGGTGCGGCACGTCGTACGCGCCGGTCATGAGGCCATGCATGCGGTAGAGGGTGGCGGGCTCGGGGGCGCGGAGGTAGGCGCCGCAGTCCTCGACCTGGTCGTAGCGAAGCGCCCGCACCCGCCCGTCGGCCTCGACCGCCGCCTCGAGGCGGACCATGCGGTTCGTGGCCGACGTGGCGGCGGAGAGGTTCTCCATCCGGTCCTGCGTCCAGCGCACCGGCCGGCCGGCCGCGCGGGCCGCGAGGGCGAGGGCGACGACGTCGACGAAGGCGGACTGCTTGACCCCGAAGCTCCCGCCCGAGTTCCGCGCCGCGCGCAGCCGCAGGCGCGAACCCGGCACCCGGAGCGCCCGCGCCATCACCGGGTGCAGGGAGTAGGGCCCCTGGAAGTTCGAATGGACCTCGTAGATCCCTTCGCTCGGGAGCCAGGCCGCCGTGACCACGACCCCCTCGATGGGGGTGCAGACGTTGCGGGGATAACGGACCTCGACCTCGACCCGGTGCGGCGCGGCACGGAACGCGGCCTCCGGGTCGCCGTAGCGGAAGCTCCGATCGTGGACGAGGTTCGCGCCCAACGCCTCGTGGAGCACCGGCGCCGATTCGTCGAGGGCCTCTTCGGGGTCGACCACCGCGGGCCGCGGCGCGTATTCGACAGCCACCCGCTCCGCCGCATCCTCCGCGAGGTACCGGTCGCGCGCCACCACCACCGCGACCGGCTCGCCCGCGTAGCGAACGCGGTCGGTCGCGAGGCAGCGGTGCTCGACCGGCGCCCGCACCCCGACGAGGAGCGGGTCGGACCAGGCAGCCGCGGCCGCCCCCGTGAGGACCGCTTGCACGCCGTCCAGCGCGAGCGCCCCGCCCGCGTCGACACCGACGATGTCGGCGTGCGGCCAGGGCGAGCGCACGAAACAGGCGTGGCCCGCGTCGGGGGCGAGGGGAACGTCGTCCGCGAACTCGGCCTCGCCGGTGACGAGGGCCGCGTCCTCCACCCGCGGGATCGACCGTCCGATCATGCCGGCACCCTCTGGCGCCCGGCCCGCGTTCCCGCCCCTGCCCGCATCTTCCTCACCGCTCCGGCCGGCCGATGGCCGGCCGAGGGATTCTCCGTCCCTCGCGGGGCCGCCACCACCTGAAAGCCGTTCGCGACCGCATCGTCGTCATCCGATCCTCGTTCGCTTGATCCGGACGAAGAGGAGAAGCGGAAGGGTCACGAACGAGAGGGCCGCGTACAGGGCGAAGGAGTTGGCGTAGCCCACCATCATCGCCTGGCGGTTCACCTCCGCCCCGAACTGCGCAAGCCCGGGCACCGTGTCGAACGACCACATCCCCGCGACCTCCGGGAGCCGCGCCCCCTCGGCATAGGGGGTGACGTGCTCGGCGAGCTCGGCGTACCGCACCTTGGCCGTCCGTACCACCGCGAACACGCTGATCGAAATGAAGAAGCTCGACCCGAAGTTGCGCAGGAGATGAAAGAGCGAGGACGCCTCGGGCAGCATCCGGGTCGGCAGGGTCGCGAACGCCACCATGGAAAGGGGCACCCACATCAGCCCGGTGCCGACCCCCTGGAGGACCCCGTTCCAGGCGACCGACCACGGATCGACGTCGAGGTTGAACAGGGCCATGTTCCATCCGCTCCATCCGATCATGGCGAGTCCGAGGATCATGCCGGCCCGCGGGTCGAGCCGCCCCATGCGCCCGGCGAGGAAGAACCCGATGATCATTCCCGCCCCGCGGGCGGCGAGGAGGAGCCCGATCATGGCGTCCGGATAGCCCATGAGGTTCTGCAGCATCGGCGGCAGAAGCACCGTGGGGGTGAAGTTGAGCATCCCGTACACGAAGACGAGGATGAGGCCGATGGTGAAGTTCCGGTCCCGGAAGAGGGCGGGGTTGATGAAGGGGTTCTTCGCGGTCGCGGTGTGGGCGAGGAAGACCCAGAAGCTCGCGATGAGGACCCCCGCGAAGGTCAGGATCTGAAGCGATTCGAACCAGTCCTCGCGCTCGCCCCGGTCGACGATGAACTGCGCGCAGGTGATCGCGATGGAAAAGGCGAGGAACCCCGTCCAGTCGAGGCGGACCCGCTCGCCCCGGGTGTTGTCCCGGATGTAGATGTACGCGAGGAGGAACGCCGCCGTGCAGAGCGGGAGGATAAGCAGGAACACCCAGCGCCAGTTGAACTCCTCGGCGAGGTAGCCGCCGAGGGCGGGAGCGACGGCGGGGCCGATCACGACCGCCATGCCGAACATCCCCTGGGCCCAGGCGCGCCGGTCCGGGGGATAGGTGGCGATGATGATCGCCTGCCCGAGGGGGACCAGCGGGGCGCCGAAAACCCCCTGGCCGATGCGGTACACGAGGAGCGGCACGAGGCTCTCGGCCGTCGCGCAGAGGAGGGAGCTCACCGCGAACCAGAAGATGCTCCAGAGGATGACCCGGCGCTGGCCGAAGCGCGCGACCATCCAGCCCGTCATCGGGGTCGCGACCGCGGTCGCGATGACGTTGAGGGTGACCACCCACGAGACCTGCTCCGGGGTCGCGGAGAGCGCGCCCTGAAGCTGCGGCAGGATCACGTTCACGACCGTGATCGTGAGCGCGTAGAGCATCACGCAACTCGACACCGTGATGAGGATCATCCCGCGCGGCGGCTCGGCCGGGCGCGGGGCGGCGTCGGAGTGCGCTTGCATGGGGAGGTCTCTGGAACGTCCGGGCGATCCTAACGCGCATGTTTCCGCGTCTCCTGCCGCGGACGCCGATCCCTGCGCGGTGCCGGGGCGTACTCCCTCGCACCGCCCTGACCGCGCGAAACGCCGGTGTCGACTGCGCCGTCGGTGTCTCTCCGTCCGTGTGCCCGATCATTGCGGCATCTCGACGCCCTCGCCACGAAGATCGGTGGGACATGCGCGTCGACCCCAGCGCCGCGTACGGCCGTGCCCGAGAGGAGATACCCCGCCCGCCGGAGGTGGGATAATGAGACCCTGGTTCCGGCCGCGGTTCCACGGAGGAACCCGGGACCGAAGACCCGCTTGGGAAAGTCCGCCATGCCGCGTGCACGCCTCAGCTTCCTCTTCCTGAACGTCGGGCACTTCCTCGACCACTTCTTCATGCTCATCTTCGCGACGGTAGCGGCGCTGCGGCTCGCCAACGAGTGGGGGATGAGCTATGCGGCCCTCATCCCCTACGCGACGCCGGGGTTCATCGCCTTCGGGGTGGCCGCGATCCCGGCCGGCTGGCTCGCGGACAAGTGGAGCCGCGAGGGGATGATCGTCATCTTCTTCCTCGGCATCGGCGCGAGCTCGATCCTGACCGCCCTCGCGGGGTCTCCGCTCGAGATCGCGCTGGGCCTGACCGCCATCGGCATCTTCGCGGCGATCTACCACCCGGTGGGCCTCGCCCTCGTCATCCAGGGGCGGACGAAGACGGGGGTGCCGCTCGCGATCAACGGCGTCTTCGGGAACCTCGGGGTGGCGAGCGCGGCCCTCCTCACGGGCTATTTCATCGACACCGCGGGCTGGCGCAACGCCTTCGTGCTCCCGGGGGTGGTCTCCATCGGCATCGGCATCGCCTACGCCGCCTTCCTGTGGTCCGGGCGGGGAAGGGAGGCGGCCGAGCGTGCGGCCG
>JAJECB010000086.1 GCA_022822245.1 Gammaproteobacteria bacterium | reverse complement strand
AGCGCCGCCGCGACGACCGGTCATCGAGCCGCTACGCTATCACGCCCCGCAACCGACCCCCCGAAAGCGCGCCATGCCCCGAAACCACCGCCCGCCGGGCGCGGAGCCGCGAGCCGCCGTCCACCTCCACCACGTCCACGTATTCGCGAGCGACATCGAGGCCACCGTCGCGTGGTGGCGCGACAAGCTCGGCGGCGAGGTCGTCTTCGACGGGGACTTCGGCGGCGCCCGCAACGTCTTCCTCCAGGTCGGAACGGGCCGGCTCCACCTCTACGACCAGCCGCCCCGGGGGGCGCCCGGCGGCGCCTGGCACCACGTCGGAATCCAGACCGACGACCTCCCCGCCCTGCACCGGCGGCTCGTGGCCGAGGGGGTGCCGTTCCGCTCGGGGGTCCGCGAGTTCGGCGCGTGGCGCTACATCATGTGCGCGGCGCCGGACGGGGTCCTGCTCGAGCTCTTCCAGATCGACGCGGACGCGATGCCCCCCGTGCTCGCCCGGTACTTCGCGCTCGATCCGGAGTAGCTGAGCGGCACCCATCCGGGGCCGGGACACGTCGCCGGTTCGCCGGCGCATCCCGCCGCGCGCCTCGGGGCCACGATCACCCGCGGCGCTCAGCCGGCGGAGTCCTGCCGCCGGAAGGGGGAGTGGGAGGCGACCACCTCCATCGACTCGGCGACGAGGTGGCGCTCGCGCACGAGATAGCGCGCGACCGCGTCGCGGAGGCCCTCGTGGGCGATCCAGTGCGCGCTGTGGGTCCGCCGCGGCAGGTAGCCCCGAGCGATCTTGTGCGGGCCCTGCGCACCGGCCTCGACGTAGCGAAGCCCGCGCGCGATCGCGAACTCGATGGCCTGGTAGTAGCACGCCTCGAAGTGCAGCATGGGGTGGTCCTCGATGCACCCCCAGTTGCGGCCGTACAGGGTGTCGCCGCCGATGAAGTTGAGGGCGCCGGCGATGTAGCGGCCGGCGCGCCGGCACATCACGAGCAGGGTCCGGTCCGCGAGGGTCTCTCCGACGAGCCCGAAGAAGCGGCGGTTGAGGTATGGCCGACCCCACTTCCGGCTCCCCGTGTCGAGATAGAACTCGTGGAACGCGTCGAAGTGGTGCTCGCGCAGGTCCGAGCCGGTCACCCACTCCACCTCGATGCCGTTCTCGAGCGCGATGCGCCGCTCGCGTCTGAGGTTCTTGCGCTTCTTGGAGCTCAGCCGTCCGAGGAAGTCGTCGAAGCTCGCGTATCCGTCGTTCTCCCAGTGGAACTGCTGGTCGGTGCGCCGGAGAAAGCCGAGCGCGGCGAGCCGCTCCCACTGGTCCGTCTCGAGGAAGTTGAAGTGCAGCGAGGAGACATCGAACTGGCGAGCGATCTCGACACACCCCGCGACGAGGTGGGTCTCGACCTCGTGATCTGCCCGCTCGGCCTCCGGCCGCACCAGCAGCCGCCGTCCGGCGGCGGGGGTGAACGGGACCGCTCCGAGGAGCTTCGGGTAGTAGCGCCCGCCGGCGTGCTCGAAGGCCTCCGCCCACCCGTGATCGAAGACGTACTCGCCCTGGGAGTGCCCCTTGACGTAAAGGGGAGCGAGGCCCACCACCGCATCGTCCCGGTCCTCGAGGACCGCGTGGCAGGGAAGCCAGCCGGTCCTCGGGTGGACCGATCCGCTCGCCTCCAGCGCGTGCAGGAAGGCGTGGCCGATGAAGGGATTGAGGGGGACGCCGGGCGGTTGCGCACACGCGTTCCAGTCGGCGGCCGGAACCTCCGCGATGTCGTTGACGGTGCGGAGCGTGTAGCGCGCCTCGGCCGCCATCACTCGAGAGTTTCGAGGAGCCGCAGCATGAGCCGGGCCCGGGGCTCGAGAGACGAGAAGAGCAGGTGCTCGTCGTGGCTGTGCGCCCCGTGCCCGTCCACTCCGAGCCCGTCGAGGGTCGGCACCCCGAGGGCGGCGGTGAAGTTGCCGTCGCTCCCGCCGCCGGTCTTGACGTCTCCGAGGTCGAAGCCGATCTCCGCCGCCAGATCCTTCGCGTGCTCGAAGAGGGCCTCGATCTCCGGGCTCTTCTCGTAGGGAGGGCGGTTCATGCCGCCGGTCACCTCCAGTGCGACGTCCGGATCGAACGCGGCGAGACCGAGGATCCGGGCGCACATCTCCTCCCCGACCTCCGCGTTCGGGACCCGCATGTCGATCTCCGCCCGACACTCGGCCGGCACCACATTCGAGCCCGTCCCCCCCGCGACGACCCCCACGTTCAGGGTCACCCCGCGGTCGTAGTCGGTCATCTCCTCGAGGCGCAGGATCTGCCGGGCCATCTCGCGGATCGCGCTCCGGCCGTCCTGGTGCCGTACGCCCGCGTGGGACGGACGCCCGATCGTCCTCATCTCGAAGATCGCGACGCCCTTGCGGGCGGTGACGATGCGCCCGCCGTCGCGGGCCGGCTCGGTGACGAGGACGTAGCGGTTGGCCCGCGCCGCCTCCTCGATGACCGCACGCGACGTGGGGCTCCCCACCTCCTCCTCCGGCACGAACAGGAAGGTGACGGGGAGCGGGGTCGCGCGGCCGCTCCGCACGAGGTGGCGGAACGCGTACCAGGCGAGGCAGGCCCCGCCCTTCATGTCGTAGATGCCGGGGCCGTAGACCCGGTCGCCCTCGCGGCGGACGGGGAGGACCTCCTCGATGGTTCCGTTGGGATGGACGGTATCGAGGTGGCTCAGCACGAGGATCCCGGGGCCCTCCCCGCCCCACTCGCTGCGCGCGGCGAGGATGTCGCCGAAACCGTCCCGGCCCGGGGTACGCTCGACGCGGGAGGTGAGGGGCCGCATGGCCGACTCGACGTGGTCGACCATCCGGTTGACCGCCGCCCCATCGTGGGAGGGCGACTCGATCCGGACCCAGTCGAGGATCGCCTCCAGGATCTCGTCGGCGTCGACACGAGGCTCGTTGCGGCCCCCCTCCAGGGCGAGTGGGGGGGATCGATCCGGAGCGGACGGGCGGGATCGATCGGGGGCGGCGGGCGGGCGTGGGTGGTCGGGGCGTGCCATTGCGTGCGTTCCGGTGCGAGGCGCGATGGAACGCCAGTCTATCAATTGACCGTCGGGCAATTGACCGCCCGGCGCTTCGGGGGCCGGCGGCGCGAAAATGGGGTAAGGGCGAGGTCTCCGGATGCTCAGGCGGCGGCCCGCCGGAGCGCCGTCGTGAAGTCGATCCGGGTCGCCTCCGCGCGCAGGGCCGCGTAGCGGCGCGGCCGGTACTCCGTCCCCTGCGACTCGCGCAGATCGAAGCCGAACGCCCGCTTGCTCACCACGATGATCGGGGGGGCCTGGATGCGCTTGAAATAGTTCACCCGGAGCTGCCGGTCGATCCACTCGAGGTCCGCGATCCACTCCTCCGCTCCCGCGAAGTCGTCGAGGGAACCGTCCGAGCCGTCCCATCCGATACGCTCGAAGAAGCTACCTTCCAGCATCCATTCAAGGAATTCAACCAGATGATGACGATATTCGATCATCTGCCGCAGCACCGCGTCGTGGTATCCGTAGCGGATGGGGTCGCCGAGCCCCTTTGTCACGTCCTGCGCACCGGAGAGCTCCGCGCTCGGCACGGTGGAGCCGTCGTAGAGGTTGGCGGGGATCACCTCGCCCTCGAACACGGTCTCGTTGAGGTGTCGGGCGAGCGCGAACACGTCGGTCTTGTAGAGGTCGGCGATCGGCGCGATCGCGCCGTTCACGTCGCCGTACAGGGTGGCGTACCCGAGAGCGGTCTCCGTCTTGTTGCCGTTGTTGGTGAAGACGGCCCCGAACTTCGCCGCAAGGCCGGCGAGGACGTCCGCGCCCCGGATGCGGGCCTGCACGTTCTCGTCCACCAGGGTCGTGTAGTCCCCGTCGCAGGCGGCGAACCGGGCGCCACGCACGATCCCCGCCACGCGTTCGTACAGATCCTCGATCGGGCACACGAGGTAGTCCACCCCGAGGCGCGCGCAGAGCTCGTGCGCGTTGTTGCGGGTGAGATCGGAGTTGAAGCGGGTCGGCATGTTCACCGCGAGCACCCGCTCCGGACCGAGGACGCGGGCGAGAAGGGCGGTCACGAGGCTCGAGTCGACCCCGCCGCTCACCCCCACCAGGAACCGCGCGTCGCCGCCCCGCAAGCTGTCGAGGTGGCGGAGGCCGGTGGAGAGCGCGTTCAAGATGGCGTCGAGCTCACGAGCCCGCGCCGGCCGCGCCGCGAGCGCGACGCCGGGCACGGGCCGAACGTCGGTCTCGCGTCGTGACGCGGCCGGAGCCGCGTCCGGCGTTCCCCCCACCCGCAGCTCGCCTTCCTTCCACGCGGGGAGCCTGCCGACCACCCGACCGTCCGGCGCGTAGGCGGTCGTGTCGCCGTCGAAGACGAGCACGTTCTTGCCATTGTTCTGGGCGCCCACCTGGTTCACGTAGAAGAACGGAAGCGGGGAGCGGGCGAGGACCTCGCGTACCGTGCGATGGCGCTTCTCGTTCTTCTCCCAGGTCCACGGCGACGCGGAGAGGTTGAACACCGCCTCGGCCCCGTTCCGCCGCCACATCGCCACCGTGTCGAGCACCCCGTCCTCGCCTGCATAGTCCTGGCACCAGACGTCCTCGCAGACCTGCACCCCGAAGCGGAACGTGCCGCCGCCGCGGCGGGGCACCTCGTAGGGCACCGTCCAGTCGACGACGGGCCGGCCGTGCTCCGCCGCGAGCTTGCGCACGGAATGGAAGTGCCGGTCGTCGTCGAAGAACCGGTAGTTCGGATGCAGGGTCTTCGGGTGGACGCCGCACGGAAGCTCCGCCGGCAAGCCGGAACGCCGAACGTATTCACCGTCGTGGCAGACCCAGACCGCGTTGAACTTGCGAATCCGTCCGTCCTCGCTCAGGCGGGCGGGATCGACCGCGACGTTGCCGAAGAGCACCGTAAGTCCAGCGCTCGCCTCGCGCACCGTATCGCTCCAGCTCGCGAAGTCGGTGGCGAGGGCGTCGATCTCCCAGGCATCCCCGATGAGGTAGCCCGGAACGCACATCTCCGAGAACACGACCACCTCGGCCTCGTCCCGGTGGCGCTCGATGCGCTCGAGCATGCGCTCGACGTTCCGGTCTGGGCGGCCGGGCTCGACCTCCATCTGGACGAGGACGATCCGGGGCAGCGGCGCGGACTTCATCGCCCGGAGCGGCCGGGGGCCGCGGCGCCCTTTCCGCCCATCGAGGCCGCGAGGTCGTAGCGGGCGAGCATCTCGTCGACGAGACCGGTCGCCGCGCTCCAGTCGTAGGTCCGGTACGAATGCCCGCGGGTCACGAACTGGGCGCCGGCGTAGAACATCTCGTACTGGGTGTGGCGGCCGGCGAACTCCGAGCCCACCGCATCCCAGGCGAGGCGCAGGAACTTGACGCGCCCCTCGGAATCGGTCGCGGGCGACTTCTGGGTACGGCCGATCCAATCGGCGAGCACGGGGTTCGAAAAGTCCCGGGCGGAGGACGGGAGCATGATGAGCGCGCCGCCCGCGAGCTCCCGGATCGAGTTGATGAACTTCGGATAGAGGTCCTGGGTCAGCACCTGGGCGGTGTACATCAGGTGCCGGTCGGGAACGAAATAGCCGTGGTACTCCCCCCCGCCCGCCTCCATCCCGTAGACGAGGCCCTTCACCATCGCCGCCTGGGCCGCGAGGTTCCCGAGCTGCTCGCGGACGTGGGGAATGTTCACCGTTCCGATGGTCTCCGCCACCTTGTGGGCGACCCCGACCAGGAACTGCATCTTCACCATCAGCCGGATCTGCGCCTGGTAGTTCTGGAGGTAGTGGGCGTAAGTATCCGAGAGCTGGGCCCGGCAAAGGTCCGTGTCCCGGTAGATGAAGACCCGCTCCCACGGCACGTGCACCTCGTCGAAGTAGACGAGCGCGTCGTTCTCGTCGAGGTGGGCGGAGAGCGGATAGTCGTACTCGGTGGTGGCCGCCGCCTCGTAGGAGCGGCGCGACATCATCTTGACCCCCGGGTGACCCATCGGGACCGCGAAGGAGATCGCGTACTTCTCCTCCCCCGGCTTGAGGGGTTGGATGTTCGCGACGAGCACTTCGTTGGCCATGATGGATCCCGTGCCCAGCATCTTCGCGCCGCGCACCGTGATCCCGGTGGAGTCCTCGTCCACCACCCCGCACGCGAGGTACTCCTCGGCCTGGTCGCCGGTGCCCTTCGACCGGTCCGCCTGCGGGTTGATGATGACGTAGGTGAGGTAGAGGTCGTTGTCGCGCGCCCACGCGAAGTAGTCGAGGAGCGCCTTCGCGCGCGCCTCGCCGTGCGCGCGAAAGAGGTGCACTCCCATCACCTGCCCCGCCATGCAGGACGCGACGTGGTCCGGGGATCGTCCGAGCCAGCCGCCGGAGATCGCCGCCCACGCGGCGATCGCCTCCCGGCGCTCGACGAGGTCCCGGTAGTTGGCGGGGAGCTGCCAGCAGCGGTTGACGCGGTCGCCGCTCGTCGGCGACTCGAAGGTCATGAGCTCGCGGTTTTCCGGCGCCGCCTGGAAGTCGTAGAGCGAGCAGGCGGTGGCCACCGCGTTGCGATAGGCAGGGTGAACGGTGACGTCGTCGACCCGGGCGCCCTCCAGGAAGACCTCGCGCCCGTCGCGGAGGCTCAGCCGATGGTCGGTGCCGTTCTTCGGCACGTCACCTCCCTGCTCGCCGCAAGACCGCCGGCGCCACCGGACGCCCGGTGACGCCCCGGCGCGATCGGCTTCGGGCATGCCGGAAGGAGAGTGTCATGCGTGAAGCCGGGGATCCGAGGCAATCTGGCGGAGAGGGTGGGATTCGAACCCACGTGGATCGTAGTGACCCCAACCGATTTCGAGTCGGTGCCGTTGTGACCGCTTCGGTACCTCTCCGGACGGGACGGGAAGGATACGCCGGATGCTCCGCCCCGACAATCCGGAGAACGGGATCGGAGTGCGCCTTTCGGGTGAAGGAAGACCGTGGTGGGAGTGCGACTTCCCGGAAATCCGCACTCCGACCCCGTTTTCCGTTCAGTGGCTGAGGATCTGGCTGAGGAAGAGCTTCGTGCGCTCGTGCCGGGGGTTGTTGAAGAACTCGCTCGGCTCGTTCTGCTCGATGATCTCGCCCGCGTCCATGAAGATCACCCGGTGGGCGACGGCCGTCGCGAACCCCATCTCATGGGTCACGACGAGCATCGTCATCCCACTCTCCGCGAGCTCGACCATGACGTCGAGCACCTCCTTGATCATCTCCGGATCGAGGGCCGACGTGGGCTCGTCGAAGAGCATGATGCGCGGGTTCATGCAGAGCGATCGCGCGATCGCCACCCGCTGCTGCTGGCCGCCGGAGAGCTGCCCCGGGAACTTCTCCGCCTGTTCGGGGATCTGCACCCGGTCGAGGTAGCCCATCGCGACCTCCTGCGCCTCCGCCCGCGGCATCTTGCGGACCCAGATCGGGGCGAGGGTGCAGTTCTCGAGCACCGTCAGGTGCGGAAAGAGGTTGAAGCTCTGGAACACCATGCCGACTTCGGAGCGGATGATCTCGATATTCTTGAGATCACTGGTGAGCTCCGTGCCGTCGACCACGATCGAGCCCTCCTGGTGCTCCTCGAGGCGGTTGATGCACCGGATGAGGGTCGACTTCCCCGAGCCCGACGGGCCGCAGATCACGATGCGCTCCCCCCGCTTGACCTCGAGATTGATGTCCTTGAGCACGTGGAACTGACCGAACCACTTGTGCATCCCCTGGATGGAGATGATGGCCTCGGAGGTCTCCACCCCCGGCTCGATTCGCTGCCCGCCTGACGTCCCGTTGCCCGTTGCCATGATTCGAATGTCCCGTTGGTTGCGTGATTCCGGCGAGCTCGCCGCCCCGGGGCCCGGTCGTGAAGAACGTTCGCCGGCGTGAACCTGCGTGTCCCGCTAGCTGCGGTCCGCTTCGGCTCCGGTCGATCCGACCGCCATCACCGGTCCCACGGTTGCTGCCGCCTGTTGCATTTCCATGGTCCGGGCGGCCACCTGTCTCTCGCGGCTCGTGTCGAGCTTGCGCTCGAGGTAGAGCGAGTAGCGCGACATCCCGAAGCAGCAGAGGAAGAAGAACACCGCGATGAAGAGGTACATCTCGCGCGCAAGCCCCGCCCACTCCGCGTCGGCGAGCGAGGCGCGGCCGATGCCGAGGGGGTCGAGCATGCCGATGATGAGCACCAGGGTGGTGTCCTTGTAGAGCCCGATGAAGGTGTTGACGATGCCGGGGATCGAGATCTTGAGCGCCTGGGGGAGGACGATGAGCCGCTGCGCCTTCCAGTACGAGAGCCCGAGCGAGTCCGCCGCCTCCACCTGTCCCCGGGGGATCCCCTGGAGCGCCCCCCGCACGACCTCCGCGATGTACGCGGAGGAGAAGAGGGTGACCATGATGAGCACCCGCATCAGGAGGTCGAAGGTCGTGCCGGGCGGCAGGAAGTAGGTGAGCATCGTCGATGCGACGAAGAGCAGGGTGATGAGCGGCACCCCCCGGATGAACTCGATGAAGAGCACGCACAGCATGCGCACCGCGGGCATCCCGGACGTCCGCCCGAGGGCGAGGGCGATGCCGATGGGGAGGGAGAACGAGATGCCGGTCACCCCGATCACGAGGGTCAGCATGAAGCCGCCGAACTGGTCGGTTTCCACAAGGGGAAGGCCGAACCCGCCGACGAGCAGCCAGGCGACGAGGAACGGGAACGCGGCCACGTACCACATCCAGTGCTTGCGCCCCGGCAGCCGGTCGTAGAGCACCGGGAGGATCGCGAGGACGAGCAGCACGAACGACACGTTGACCCGCCAGCGTTCCTCCACGGGATAGAACCCGTAGATGAAGAGGTTCACCCTTCCCTTGATGAACGCCCAGCACGCCGCCCCCTCCGGCACCTCCATCTTGCCCCAGCACTCGTTGCGCGAATCGGCCACCCAGACCGACTTCACGAACGCCCAGTCCACGAACGGAGGGATGACGGAGACCAGGAACCACGCCCCGAGGAGGGTGAGAACGACGTTGAAGGGAGAGGAGAAGAGGTTCTGGCGCGCCCAGCCGATGACCCCGGTGGTCCGCACCGGGGGCGGCAGGTCCGGATGGGTCCCGGGAGCGTGGCGGGAAGCGATGCCGCGGGCCGCCATGCCTAGTCGTTGCCCGGCGCGTGAATGGTTCGAGGCGTTCGTCGCGTCGTCACGTCACCGTTCCTTGTAGCGGATGCTGCGATTGAACCAGTTCATGAAGAACGAGATGATGAGCGAGATGACGAGATAGACCCCCATCACGATGACCATCGTCTCCATCTCCTTGCCGGTCTGCATGAGGGAGATGCCGCCGATGGTGGCGGTGATGTCCATGTAGCCGATCGCGATGGCGAGCGACGAGTTCTTGGTGAGGTTGAGGTACTGGCTCACCAGGGGCGGCACGATGATTCGCAACGCCTGGGGAAGGACCACGAGCTGGAGGTTCCGGTTCGGCCGGAGGCCGAGAGCGTACGCGGCCTCGCTCTGGCCGTGGCTCACCGCGAGGATGCCGGCGCGCACGATCTCCGCGATGAAGCACGCGGTGTAGTAGGTGAGCGCGAGCCACAGGGCCAGGAACTCGGGCTTCAGAGCCATGCCGCCGCGGAAGTTGAAGCCCTTGAGGGCCGGGACGTCCCACGTGAGGGGCGCCCCCATGGCGAGGAACGCGATTCCGGTGGCTCCGACGACGACACCTGAGCAGATCCAGAAGACGGGATGGATCTTCCCCGTTTCCGCCTGCACCCGCCGCGCCCAGCGGCGGAAGAGGAAGGCCGCGACGATCGAAACGACGAGCACCGCAATCACGATGCCAGAGCCGGCTTCCAGCACCGGCGACGGGACGTAGACGCCGCGGTTGGAGAGAAACACCGTGTCGGCGACGCCGATGGCCTGCTTGGGCGCCGGCAAGGTGGTCACCACGATCCCGTGCACGAGCAGGATGTGGAGCAGCACCGGCACGTTCCGGGTGAACTCGAGGAACACGTAGACGATGCGGTTGACGAGCCAGTTCCGGGACAGGCGCAGGATCCCCATCGTCACCCCGAGCAGGGTGGCGGCCGCGATGCCGCACACCGCGACGAGCAGGGTGTTGAGAATGCCGACCGCCGCCGCGCGGAGGTGGGTATGGCGGGACGAGTACTCGATGAAGGGGGAGAAGGTGATGTCGTAGGCGGCGGGCGCGGTCAGGAAGTCGAAGCTGAATTCCTTTCCGATCGCCTCGAGGTTGATCGCGACGTTGCGGAGCACGAGCGCGATGAGCGCGAACACGACCGCCACGGTGACGATCTGGACGATGACCGATCGCGTCTCCTGGTGGCCCCAGAGCCGAGCGATCAGGCCTCGGCTCCCGATGGGCACGGCCGCCATCGAAGGTTGCCCCGTCGAGCCGCGGCGGGGGGGGGGGCCCCGGCGGGCGGGGGCCCGCGCCGCGCTAACCGGCCTGGGCCCCCTTGGGGCCGGGCCGCAATCGAGGGTTCCCCCGTCGCGCCGCGCGGGCCCACCCCCCGGGGGGCGCCGGCGCCGGACTCAGGCTAGCCGAAGGCGGGTATCAACGGAACGGCGGGGAGTACTGGAGACCCCCGTCAGTCCACAGGGCGTTGAGGCCCCGCGCGAGACCGATCGGCGTGTTGACGCCGATGTTGCGCTCGAAGATCTCGCCGTAGTTCCCGACCGACTTGATGATGTTGTAGGCCCAGTCGGCGCTGAGACCGAGCTCCGCACCCTGGTTTCCCTCGACACCGAGGAGGCGAAGAATCTCCGGGTCCTTGGAGGACTTCATCTCGTCGACGTTCGCGGAGGTGACCCCCTTCTCCTCGGCCGTGACGGTGGCGTTCAGCACCCAGGTCACGATGTCCGACCACTGGTCGTCGCCGTGGCGGGTCGCCGGCCCGAGCGGCTCCTTCGAGATGATCTCGGGAAGGATCACGTGGTTGTCGGGATCGGTGAACGTCGAGCGGGTGGCGGCGAGACCGGATGCGTCGGTGGTGTACACGTCACACCGCCCGGCGGTGTAGTTCTGCCGGGCCTCGTCGTTGGTCTCGATGGTCACCGCCTCGTACTTCATGCCGTTCGAGTGGAAGTAGTCGGCGAGGTTGAGCTCGGTGGTGGTGCCGGTCTGGATGCAGATGGAAGCTCCGTCGAGCTCGGTCGCGCTGGACACGCCGAGG
>JAJECB010000328.1 GCA_022822245.1 Gammaproteobacteria bacterium | reverse complement strand
CGCCCGCCGCGCCCATCGCCGGCTCCGCGATGAACGCGCCCACCGTCTCCGGCCCTTCTTCCTCGATGAGCCGCTCGAGGTTCGCCGCGAGCCGCTCCGAGTACGCTTCCTCGCTCTCTCCGTCCTCGCGCCCGCGGTAGTAGTGCGGGGTGTCGGTGTGGCGGAACATCGGGAGCGGCAGGTTGAAGTCCGCCTGCATGTCGGCCTTGCCCGAAGCGCTCACCGCCGCGATGGTGCTTCCGTGATAGCCCATCCGGCGCCCGATGACCTTGGTCTTTTCCGGTCGACCGACCGCGTTCTGGTAGTACCAGGTGAGCTTGATCGCGACGTCGTTCGCCTCCGAGCCCGAGCACTGGAAGAGCACCCGCGCCATCGGCACCGGGGCGATCGCGAGGAGGCGCTCGGCGAGATCGATGGAGCTCGAGTTCGAGCTGTGCCGGTAGGTGTGGTAGTAGCCGAGGGTGCGCATCTGCTCGTAGGCGGCGGTCGCGAGCCGATCGACGTTGAACCCGAGCGAGGCGCACCACAGTCCCGCCGTGCTGTCGAAGAACCGCCGCCCCTCGTCGTCGACCACGTGGACCCCGTCTCCCCGGCTCATGATGGCGGGCCCCGTCGTCTCGTGGAGCCGGAGGTTCGTCTGGGGGTGGACCATGGACGCGACGTCGCGCGCGTGCGGAGAGTTCGGTCGAAAGGCGAGCGCGGTCATTTCGTTCTCCTTCGGAAGGGATGGAGCGGCTGGCGCGGGCGGCCCGCCGACTCCGCGCCCGATTCTAGCCGGGCCGAAGAATGGGGTCGGGGAAGTGGGGTCGGAGTGGACTTTCGGTTCCGGAGATTGGGCGAGAGTGGATTCCCGGCTCAGAAAACTCACTCCGGCCCCATTTCCCCTCGGTCCCGGGTTTGGCGAAGCTCGGTGGACGAGATGTCGGCCCGGAACTCGGCTTCGGACACGCCGTCGCAAAGGGCGCGGAGCGCCTCGGGGAGGGCGGTCGACGCGAGGGTCGCGAAGCCCGTGCCGGCCCGGCGGCCGAACACGAGGAACCGGCACCGGCCGAGGAGGGCGATCGCCCTCGCGAGGCCCCCCGGGCCGCCGTAGTAGCGGGGCTCCGCGATGCGCGCGATCGTGTCCACCCCCACCGCGAAGGTCGCCCCGGGAAAGATCCGCGCCTTCTCCGGGAAGGTCGGCGCGCGGGTGAGCCACACCGCCTCGTCGCCCACGAATCCGGCGAGCCGCGCCGCGGCGTCCTCGGGAGAAAGGGGCGGTTTGTCCGGATTCGCGATGGCGAGCTCGAACACGGCGCCGGTGCTGATGCCGGCGCCGAGGCGGGCGGCGCCCGTCGCGAGCATCCGCCGGTGTCCCTCGTGGACCGGATTGAACGAGCCGGGCAGCAGGCATCGCGGCCCGGACGAGGCGGACGGCGGCCGCGCCGCGCGACCGATGCAGACCGCGTCGAGGTCCCCGGCCGCGAGGGCGTCCCAGATCCGTGACACTTCGGGAGCGCCCTCGCGGAGCGCCTTCGCCGCCGCCGCGGGCTCGAGGGCGATCCGGTCGAGCACGGCCATCAGGCGCGGCGCTCCCGGTGGACCACGTAGAGGCCGCCCGCGACGATGAGCGCGCTTCCGGCCAGGGTGTTCGCGCCGGGAAGATCACCGAACACGAAGAACCCGAGGATGGTGACCCAGAGGAGCTTCGTGTAGGTGAACGGGGACACGAGGGCGGCCGGAGCCAGGGTGAAGGCGCGGACGAGGCAGATGTGCGCGCACGTGCCGAGGGTGCCGAGCACGACGAACCCGAGCCATTGACGGCCCGACATCGGCGTCCAGACGAAGGGGACGATGAGGCTCGACCACAGGCAGGTTCCGGCCCCGGTGTGGAACACGGTGGCGAGGGTCGAGTCGGTGCGCGAGACGATCCGGGTCATGAGCTGGAATCCCGCGAACGAGAGCGCGGAGGCGAGCGGGAAGAGCGCCGCGAAGTGCGCGATCCCGCTCCCCGGGCGCACGATGACGATGACGCCGGCGAATCCGGCCGCCACCGCGAGCCATCGGTGCGCGTCGACCCGCTCGCCGAGGAGGGGGGCCGAGAGCAGGGCGACGAAGATGGGAGCCATGAAGTTGAGCACCGTCGCCTCCGCGATCGGCAGCCAGACGAAGCCCGCGAAGAGGAGACAGATGGTGATGACGAGGAGCCCCGCGCGCGCGAGCTGCAGGACGGGTCGCCGCGTGCGGACGAGGGTGCGGAAGGGAACGGGACCGCACGCCGCGCGCCACGCCGCGAACAGCGCGATGTGAAGGAAGATGGCCGTCGAGTACCCCCAGACGATCTGGACCGGGTGCAGGTCGTCCGTCAGGTACTTGGCGGATGTGTCGACGACCGCGATGAAGGCGACGGAAAGGCACTGGAATCCGATCGCCCGGAGTCTCGTGTTCCCCATATGGTCCCGTATCCCGCGGTGTCTCGGGCGCACCGTCCGAGCCGGGAGTGCCGTCCGGCTTCCGCGGCACGGGCCCGTGAGCGTGCAGCCCGCCAAGCTATCCGGAGCGGAAACCCCCCGCCCCGACCGGACCGGACCGCCTCCCTCCGGACGAGACGGCCGCCGCCGGCGTGTCCCGCATCACCTCGCCGCAGGCACGAACCCTCCCGGCGCGGCGGGCACCGATCCTATCCGGAATCATTGGTCGAGAAGACGGTTCTTCGATGACCTTCCGGCCAACCCGCGGCGAGGCGGGGGCGGAAACTGCGCTATCCTCGCTTCCATGAAGGAGCTCTCCACCGATGAGCGACTTCGGCGTCTGATGGGCGCGGCCGATCGCGAGATCGAGGGGGCGTCTCCTGCGGACGCGGAGCGCGGCGATGCGCTGTACCGGGCCTGCCTCGGAGCGTCCCAGATTCTGGATGCGCGCCCCGACGGTGAATCCGTGCGTTTTCGCCAGGAGCCGCCCGCGCCGGACTATCCTATGCTCTGGGCGCGGCTGAATCGTCGATGGCGCGAGCGGCGCAGGACCTGACCCCGCCAGAGCTGGCGGTGGAGGTCTCCGGACTCCTTCGCGCCGCGGGAATCGAGCACGCCGTCGGAGGCGCCCTGGCCCTCGGCTTCTACGCGGAGCCCCGGGGGACCCTGGACGTTGGCCTCAATGTATTCGTCGATGCCGACGCTCCGGGAGAAGCCCTTGACGCCCTCTCGGCGGGCGGCGTCGCCCTCGATCGCGGTCAGGCGATTGCGGCCATCGCGTCCCGGGGCGATCTGTTCCTCCGGCATCGCGGCTGCCGCCTGGACCTGTTCTTCAACTCGATCCCCTTCCATGCCAGCGTGTCCCGGCGAACGCGCGAGGTCCGCCTGCTGGGAGCGCGCGTGCCGATCCTTGCCCCCGAAGACCTGATCGTTCTGAAGCTTCTGTTTCACCGCCACAAGGACGTCGTCGACATCGAACACATCGTTGCGGCGGGGGAAACGGCTTTGGACTGGCCCTACGTTCGCCACTGGCTGATCGAGTGCGTCGGCGAAGACGATGCGCGCATGGCTACGCTGAACACCGTGCAGGGCGACCAGGCCGGACACCGCTCAACGTAGTCTGGGCGGCGTCCGGATCTGCTTTCCTGCCGCAGGCATCCCCGCGGAACGAACGAGCCGTACCCTTCCGTCCGGCCGAGCGGGGAAGCGGAGACGCGTCGAGAGCGGTCTCAGTCCGGCTTTGCCGTCGCCGGTCCCGCATCGCCCGGGAGGAGGGATTCGAGGTTCGTCACGCCATAGTCGCGGCGGGCGCCCTCCGGGGTGACGTAGCCGTCGGCGAGGTCCTCGCGAAGCCGGGCCGGTTCCCGCTTCGAGGCCGGCCCGTAGCCGCCCGAGCCCGGCACGTCGAAGACCACGAGGGATCCGGCCGGGGCGTCGAAGGAGCCCTTGCTGTTGAGGACCCGCTCCGTCCCGTCGGGCTCGACGACCGAGATCCGGGCCGGCGCGCCCGCCGCCCCGCCCGCGATCCCGAACGGGGGCGACTTGGTGCGCTCGCAGCACACCGTCGCGCGCGAGTCGCGCTCGAGGATCCGCCAGCTCCGCCGGGCGCCGAGTCCGCCCCGCCAGCGGCCCGCCCCTCCCGAGTCCGGGAGGAGCTCGTAGTTCTCCACCCGTACCGGGAAGCTCATCTCGATGACTTCCACCGGGGTGTTCATCGTGTTGGAGATCCCGCTCGCGATGGCGCTGATCCCGTCCCGATCGGGGCGTGCGCCGAACCCGCCCTTCACCGTCTCGTAGCTGACGTAGTGCTCTTCGGTCCGGTAGTCCACCCCGCCGAGGGTGAGCACCGCGGACGTTCCCTGGGAGCAGGCCATGACCCGGTCCGGAATGATGGACGCGAGGGCGCCGAACACCATGTCGCACACCCGGTGCGAGACCTCGTGGTTCGCGTACACCACCGGGGCGGGGAACTGCGCGTTCACCACCGTCCCCTCCGGGGCGAGGACTTCGACGGGGCGCCACGCGCCGGAGTTCGGCGGCACCACGCTCGCGGAGTCGATCGCCATCTTGAGCGCGGTGAACACGCCCGACGCGGTGACCGAGAGCGGGGCGTTCATCGGTCCCGGCACCTGGGGATCGGAGCCCGTGAAATCGACGGTGAGGGTGTCGCCCCGCTTGACGACCCGGAGCCGGATGTCGAACGTCTCGTCCTGGTTCGCGCCGTGGGCGAAGATCCCGTCCCCGTCGAAGAAGTCCTCGAACGAGCCTTCCCCGTCCGGGATCTCGCGAAGGAGTCCGCGCATCATCGCCTCGGAGTAGTCCATCACCTCCTGCATGATGCGCCGCAGGTTCGCGGTCCCGTGCTTGGCCGCGAGGGTGGCGAGGCGGTCGCAGGCCCGGCGGTTGGCCGCGATCTGGGCGCGCAGATCGCCGCGGCGCTCGTCCGGGGTCCGGACGTTGGTGAAGATGAGGTCCTCCACGTCGCGGTTCACGGAACCTGCCCGGTGGATGCGCACCGGCGGCAGGCGCAGCCCCTCGCCGTAGACGTCGGTCACGGAGCCGTAGCTGCCCGGGGTGGCGCTGCCGACGTCCGGCCAGTGGGCGCGCACGCAGCAGAATCCGAGCAGGGAACCGTCGACGAAGGCGGGCGAGACGACGTTGACGTCCGGCAGGTGCGATCCCCCGAAGTACGGGTCGTTGTGGATGAAGACGTCGCCCGGCTCGATGTCGTCCCACGCGCGGACCACCGCCCGCACCGCGTCCGGCATCGAGCCGAGGTGGATCGGAAGGTCCGGCCCCTGCGCGACCATGCTGCCCTCGGGGTCGAAGACCCCGCACGAGTAGTCGCCCGCGACCTTGAGGATGGGCGAGTAGGCGGTCTTCGCGAGCACCACCTTCATCTCCTCGGCGACGGCGTAGAGGCTGTTCTTGACGACCTCGAAGGTGGCCGCGTCCGTCCTGGCCGCGGGCGCCGCGGCGCCGCCGTCCCGGCCGTTTCCGGAGCCGGTCCGGCCGCGGTCGGGGTGAACCCCGGAGTGAACGTCGGTCTCGCCCATCTCAGTCGCTCCTCGTCATCAGGATGAATCCCCGTTCGTCGAGCCGGGCGCGCCAGCCGGGCGGGACCACGACCGTGCAGTCCATCTCTTCCACGATGAACGGCCCGGTCCGGTTGCCGTCCGGGCCGCCCGGGGGTCCGGAGGCAAGGTCGTGGCGGCCGATGATCGGGCACGAGACCGGCTCGCCGAACCATACCTCCCGTTCCGCCGGCGCCTTTCCGCCCGCGGCCGCCGCGCCTGCCCCGGACCCGCCCGTCGCCGCGGCCCCGGCCGCGTCGGCATGGAACTCGACCCGGGGGATCCGCCCCGTCGCGGTCACCCGCACGTTCACCAACTGGACCGGCTCGCTCGGGTTCTCGTGGCCATAGGTCCGCAGGTGCTGGCCGTGAAACTCGCGGGCGAGGGCGTCCAGGGTCTCGCGGGTCACCGTCCCGCCCGCGAGGGGCACGGTGAGCTCGTAGGCCTGCTTGGTGTAGCGGCAGTCGGCGGCCCGTTCGATCGCGCGGTCCGCCTCCGGCACCCCGGTGCCTCGGAGCATGGCTTCGGCCTCGCCTTCGAGCTCCTCGAGCCGCCGGTTGAGGGCGCCGAGGTCGAGCGAAGCGAGAGGGCTGTAGAACGTGTGCGACCAGTCGCGGCGCAGATCCGTCGCGACGAGCCCGAGGGCGGAGAACCCGCCCGGGATGGGGGGGACGATCACTTCCGGGATGTCGAGCTCCTCCGCGAGGGCCGCGGCATGGACCGGCCCGGCCCCCCCGAACGCCACCAGGCTGAACTCGCGCGCGTCATGCCCGCGTTCGACGGACACGATGCGTAGCGCTTCCGCCATGCCGTGGTTGACGA
>JAJECB010000313.1 GCA_022822245.1 Gammaproteobacteria bacterium | reverse complement strand
GGGACCTGGCGCTTAGGAGGCGTCCGCTCTATCCAACTGAGCTACCGGGGCGTTGGTCTGCGCGCGGCGGGTGCAAGGATGTCCCGCTCTGGCTCCGCGTTCAAGCGGGGTCGGGGACCGGGGAGGGCTTCCGGGCCGCGGGCGCGCCGACGCCGGGAATCGCGCCTGCCTCCTGCAGCGCCTCGATCTCCTCCGGCGAGAAGCCGTGCTCGCGGAGGATCTCCTCCGAGTGCTCGCCGATCGCGGGGGGGCGCGACGGCCTCGTCCGCGGGGCGCCGTCGATCCAGAGCGGGCTCGACACCACGTACTCCGCCCCCGCCCCCGGGTCGTCGATCGCGGCGAGGGCGCCGCTCTCGCGCATCTGGCGGTCCTCGGGGATGTCGCGCAGGGTCGAGATGACCCCGTAGGAGACCCCGTGCTCGTCGAGGCGCCGGCGCCACTCGGCGAGCGGGGCGGTCGCGAATGCCTCGTCGAGCTCGGCAATGAGGGCGCGGTGGTTCGCGTGCCGGTTCTCGCGGGCGGCGAAGCGGGGGTCCTCGATGAGGTCCGCCCGCCCGACGGCCCGGGCGAGCCGGGGCCAGCGCTTGTCCTCCGGAATCACGACGAGCTGGAGCCAGCGCCCGTCCGCGGTGCGGTAGAAGTTGTGAAGGGCGCTCGGCGCGTCCTCGCGCCCCGGCCGCCGCGGGAACTCCGCCCCGCACAGCATCGCCTGCGCGTGCAGGGCGTTCCACCACAGCCCGTTCGCCATGAGGTTGGTGGCGACGTAGCCGCCCCGTCCGGTGCGCTCGCGCCGAAAGAGGGCGGTGGCGATGGCCGCGTACAGGGTGATGGCGGTCGGGTGATCGCCCATCCCGGGTAGCGACTTCGCGGGCGGGGAGTCCGGAGCGGGCCGGACCATGTCCATCAGCCCGCTCCGCGCCCAGAGCGCGGTGCTGTCGAAGCCGGTGTTGAGCCGTTCCGGGCCGTGCTCGCCGTACGCGGTGAGGGAGGCGTAGATGAGCCGATCGTTCAGCGGCGCGAGGTCCTCGTAGCCGACCCCTAGCCGCTCGCGCGCGGCGAGCGGGAGGTTGGTGACGAAGACGTCCGTGTCCCGGATGAGCCGGTAGAGGGCGCCCCGCCCCGCCTCGGTCTTGAGGTCGAGGGCGAGGCCGCGCTTGTTCCGGTTGTCCGCGAGCCAGCCGTAGTCCACCTCGCAGGGAGGGTTCCCGGGGGCGTGGCGGAGGTACCGGAAGGGGTCCCCCGCGGGCGGCTCGAGCTTGATGACGTCGGCTCCGAGGTCCGCCATCACGGTAGCCGCCGCGGGCGCGGCGATGAAGCTGCCCGCGTCGATGACCTTCAGCCCGGCAAGGAGTGGCGCGTCGTGCATGTCCCGGAGTTGGAAGGCTGGCGCGGGCGGGGATGTGGTGGAGCCGAGGAGGATCGAACTCCCGACCTTCGCATTGCGAACGCGACGCTCTCCCGTCTGAGCTACGGCCCCGTGCGGGGGCGATTCTACCGTGAAGCGGCGCGGGGCGGCTACACTAGCCGATTGACCGGCGGCCCCTCCCGGCACCGGCCGCTCTCGGCGCCGCTCCGCGCCCCCAGGAAGCCTCTCGATGCACGCGACCCTGCCGTTGCTCGAATCCACCGACTTTCCGCCGCTCCGCCGGGGGCGGATCGACACCCTCCAGGTCAACGTTGGCTACCGCTGCAACCAGTCGTGCCTGCATTGCCACGTCAACGCCGGTCCGCGCCGGACCGAGGAGATGACGCGGGAGACGGCGGATCTCGTGCTCGGTTTTCTTCGCACCTCGGGCGCCGCGAACCTCGACCTCACCGGGGGCGCTCCGGAGCTCCACGCCCCCTTCCGCCATCTCGTCGACTCCGCCCGCGCGCTCGGGGTCCACGTGATGGACCGCTGCAACCTCACCGTTCTCGAGGAGCCGGGGCAGGTCGAGGCGGGGCTCGCCGAGTTCCTCGCTTCCCGGCAGGTCGAGGTGGTCGCTTCGCTGCCCTGCTACGAGGAGGACAACGTCGACCGCCAGCGCGGGAAGGGGGTCTTCGAGCGGAGCATCGACGGGCTGCGGCGCCTGAACCGGCTCGGCTACGGCGATCCGGACACCGGTCTCGCGCTCCATCTCGTGTTCAACCCCCAAGGGCCGGTGCTGCCGCCGCCCCAGCGCGAGCTCGAGGCCGGGTACCGGCGGCAGCTCGGCGAGCGGCACGGGGTCCGGTTCAACCGCCTCCTCGTCCTTGCGAACATGCCGATCGGGCGGTTCGGGAGCATGCTCGTCTCGCGGCGCGAGTTCGAGCCGTACATGGCGCTCCTTCGCGCCGCGCACCAGGAGGCCAACCTCGAGGCGGTGATGTGCCGCTCCATCCTGAGCGTGGACTGGCGCGGCTACGTGTACGACTGCGACTTCAACCAGATGCTGGGGATCGGGCTCCGCCACCGGGAGGTCTCCGGGCGGGTGCACCTGTCGGACCTTCTCGGCCGGGACCTCGCCGGCAACCCGATCGTGGTCCGCGACCACTGCTATGGCTGCACGGCGGGGCAGGGGAGCAGTTGCGGGGGCGCGCTGAACTGACTCCGGATCCGATCCGGGGCCGGCTCTCCATCGTGATGCCGGTCCTCGACGAAGCGGCCGTCATCGGAGCGGCGCTCGAAGCGCTCCGCCCCCTTCGCGAGCGCGGGCACGAGGTCGTCGTCTCCGACGGGGGCAGCACCGACGGGACCCGCGATCGGGCGGCCTGCGGCGCGGACCGGGTGCTCGCCGCCCCGCGCGGGCGCGCCCGGCAGATGAACGCGGGAGCGGAGGTCGCGACCGGGGACGTGTTCGTGTTCCTGCACGCCGACACGAAGCTGCCCGGGGAGGCGGACCGGGCGGTGTTCGAGGCGCTCGGGCGCAAGTCCGGCTGGGGAAGCTTCCCGGTGCGGCTCTCCGGCACGCATCCCGCTTTCCGCGTCATCGAGCGCATGATCTCCCTTCGCTCCCGGCTGAGCGGCATCGCGACCGGGGACCAGGCGATCTTCGTCGCGCGGGATCTCTTCCGGGCCGTCGGGGGATTCGCGGACCTCGCTCTGCTCGAGGACGTGGAGCTCTGCTGCCGCCTCCGGCGGATCGGCCGCCCGGTCCGCCCGCGCGAGCCGGTGGTCACCTCGAGCCGGCGCTGGGAGGCGGGCGGCATCGCGCGGACGACCGCCCTCATGTGGTGGATCCGGGGTGCATACGCGCTCGGCGTGAGCCCCGATCGTCTCGCCCGGCACTACCGGTTCGGGGCCGGTTCCGGAGCCGGCTCCCCGGCTGGCTCCCGGGGCCGGTCCGGGTGACGGCGGAGATCGCGATCTTCGCCCGCGCCCCGGTGCCGGGCCGGGCCAAGCGCCGGCTCGTTCCCGCCCTCGGCGAGGGGGGGGCGGCGGACCTCCAGCGACGGATGACCGATCGGGCGGTGGCCGCGGCGGTCGAGGCCCGCGCGGGGAGCGTCTCGCTCTGGTGCACTCCCGATTGCCGCCATCCGTCGTTCCGCGCCCTCCGCGCGCGCCATCGCATCCGGCTCCGGGTGCAGCGGGGCCGCGATCTCGGAGAGCGCATGGGTGCCGCGATGCGGCACCTGCTGAAACGGCACACGACTGCGCTCCTCGCGGGAAGCGACTGCCCGGCGCTCGGGGCGGCGGCGTTCCGGCAGGCCGCGGAGTGGCTCGACGGGGGCGCGGACGCGGTTCTCGCCCCGGCCCTCGACGGGGGCTACGTGCTCATCGGACTTCGCCGCTTCGAGCCTTCCCTCTTCGCCGACATGGCCTGGGGAACCGATCGGGTCCTTGCCGAGACCCGCCGGCGCTTCGGCGGCCTCGGTTGGGAATGGCGCGAGACGGAGCCGCTGCCCGACATCGACCGGCCTGAGGACCTCGTCCATCTGGGATCCGGTCTGAGCGCTGTATGTGATCAAGAAATCAAATAGATAGAAGACAAACTGTCAGGAGGAGGAGAGACCGCGTCGCGGATGCGCCGGGCCGGGCGGGTGCGTTCGGCGACAATGTCCCGCGATGGCAAAGTCCGGCAAACGAACGGCCGGGACCGGGCGGAGCCGCCAGTCCCCGAAAGCGGGGCCGGCGAAGGGCGGTTCGGCCGGAGGGAAGGCGCCGGCCGCGAAGCGGGGGCGACGCCCGCGGAGCCGTGGCCGCGCGCGGCGGTTCCTCCTCCGGATCGGGTGGCGCGCCGCGCTTGGCGCTCTCGTGTTGGGCGCAGGTTACGTGGCCTGGCTCGACCTCCGCGTACGGGCGGAGTTCGAAGGCAAGCGCTGGGCGTTGCCGGCCCGCGTCTACGCGCGTCCCGTCGAGCTCTGGCCGGGCGCCCGGCTCGACCCGGATGCGCTGGAGGCCGAGCTCCGGCGTTCCGGCTACCATCACGCGGACCATCCGGGCCGGCCCGGCAGCTACCATCGCGCCGCGGACCGGTTCGTCATCGAGACCCGCGAGTTCCGGTTCTGGGACTCGATGGAGCCGGCCCGCCGCATCGAGATCGGGTTCGACGCCGGTGTCGTGCGCCGCATCGACGCGAGCGGAGACGACGTGCCGATCGTCCGCCTGGACCCGCCCCTCATCGGGCGCATCTATCCCGGTCACCACGAGGACCGGGTGATGGTGCGGCTCCATGAAGCGCCGCCCGCCCTCGTCGCGGGGCTGGTGGCGGTCGAGGATCACCGGTTCTTCGAGCATCACGGGCTCTCCCCGATCTCCATTGCCCGCGCCGCCTGGGCGAACCTTCGCGCGGCGGCCGTCGTGCAGGGAGGCAGCACCCTCACCCAGCAGCTTGCGAAGAACCTCTTCCTCTCGCCCGAACGCACCCTTGCCCGCAAGCTCGACGAGGCGATCATGGCCGTGCTCCTCGACGCGCGCTACCCCAAGGAGGAGCTGCTCGAGGTGTATCTCAACGAGGTGTACCTCGGTCAGGAAGGAAGGCGCGCGGTCCACGGCTTCGGGCTCGCGTCGTGGTTCTACTTCGGCCGGCGTCTCGACGAGCTCGACCTCGGCGAGGCGGCCCTTCTCATCGGGCTCGCCCGCGGCGCCTCCGCCTACAACCCCTGGCGCCAGCCGGAACGAGCCCGCCGCCGACGCGACCTCGTTCTCGACGTGATGGCGGCGCGTGGGGTCATCGGCCAGGCGGAGGCGGGCGCGGCCAGGGCGCGGCCGCTCGGAGTCCGTTCCGAGGTCCCGCGGGGCGCCTCTCCTCACCCCGCGTTCATCGATCTCGTGCGCCGCCAGCTCTCCCGAGACTATCGGGACGGAGACCTGCGGACCGAGGGGCTTCGGATCTTCACCGCCCTCGACCCGCTGGTGCAGTCGGCCGCCGAGCGGATGCTCGCCCGGGAGCTCGCCGCCGCGGAGCAGCGCGGGGGTTTTCCGGCCGGCGCCCTCCAGGGCGCGGTCCTCGTCGCCCGGGCCGACAACGGCGAGGTGCTCGCGGTGGTCGGCGACCGGCGGGCGCAGGCCCGCGGATTCAATCGGGCCCTCGACGCGAAGCGCCCCATCGGGTCGCTGGTCAAGCCCGCCGTCTACCTTGCGGCCCTCGAACGAGGCCATTCGATCGCGGACCGCGTCGAGGACGAACCGGTCGAGGTCTCGCTCGACGACGGGCGGCGGTGGGCGCCGCGAAACTACGACGGCGAGCACCTGGGGCCGATGCCCCTCTACCGCGCCCTCGCGTTGTCCCGCAATACCGCGGCCGCGCGGCTCGGGCTGTCAATCGGGGTCCCGCGGGTGGCCGATGTCCTCGAACGGCTCGGGGTGGCCGGACCGATCCGGTCCGCCCCGTCCTTGCTGCTCGGATCCATCGATCTCAGCCCCTTCGAAGTCGCCCAGGCCTACCAGGCGCTCGCGAACGAGGGGTTCCGGGCGCCGCTCCGGGCCATCCACGAGGTGACCGGCCCCGAGGGGCGGCCGCTCGCACGGTATGGACTTGCCGTCGAGCAGGTCGCCGATCCCGCCGCGGTCTACGTGCTCCGGGCCGCGCTCGAGGCGGTGCTGCGGGAGGGTACCGGCCGGGGGGTGGGCGGGCGCTTGCCGGCCGCCCTCCACGCGGCGGGGAAGACGGGGACCACGAACGGGGGGCGCGACAGTTGGTTCGCCGGTTTCGCGGGCGGCTACGTCTCGGTGGTGTGGGTCGGGTTCGACGACAACCGGGCGGCGGGGCTGAGCGGCTCCGGCCAGGCCCTCCGGGTCTGGGCCGGGCTCGTCTCGCGGCTGCCCGCTCCGGCGACCGGACCCGCCGCGCCGGCGGGCGTGGAGTGGCACTGGGTCGGGTTCGACGGGGAATCGTTCTTCACCGATCCGGGCTGTCCCGGCGCGGTCCGGCTCCCGTTCCGGGGAGCCGGCCGCTTGGGGTATCGTCCATGTTGATGCGCATGCTGGCCGCGGCGGGAGTTGCTGCGCTTCTCGGGGGATGCGCGGGCGCGCCGCCCTCGGTGTTGCCGCCGGTGCGGGACGGCTCGCTGCCGGGGGCGTCGGCGCCGGCGACGAAGCCGGCCCCGATCCCGGTCAACCTCCCGGCCGGGCTCGGCCGGTCCGCGACGCGACCCGAGAGCGCGCCGGCGCGTTCGGGGATCCCCCGGTCCCGGCCCCGGTCCCGGCCCGCGGACGCGCCGCCCGCCCGCCTCGATGAACCGGGAACCGGGGCGGCGTCGAAGGAGACGCCGAACGGGAAGCCGGTGGAGCCGGCGCGGCGGGCAGGGGCGGAGACGGTGGCGGCGCTCGGGGCGAGCCCGGCAGAGCCGGGCTTGCCGGAGGAGGACACGGGGCGGGAAGGCAATGCCGCCGTCGTCGCCCTGCTCGAGAGCGCGCGCGAGGCGGAGAAGGCCCGGCAGTACGGGCGGGCGGCGGCGGCGCTCGAGCGCGCCCTCAAGGTCGAGCCCCGCAACCCGTGGCTCTGGCACCGCCTCGCCGCCATACGCTATCGCCAGGGCCGCCATCCCGAGGCCGAGGCGCTCTCCCGCCGTTCGATGAGCCTGTCGGCGGGAGACCGGAAGCTCGAATCCCGGAACTGGCGGGTCATTGCCGCGGCCCGTCACGGGCAGGGCGACGAGGAGGGGGCCCGGGAGGCGCTCAGGCGGGCGAACGCACCCTGAGCGGGGCGGGGCGGGGCGGGGCGGGGGTCCGGCCTCAGGCTTCGCGGGGACGAAGGTGCGCGTGCCAGTGCCTCTCCCAGATCCGGAAGCCCCGGGTGATGGCGTACACGAGGAGCATGTAGAGCACCGCCGCGGCGATGAACCCCTCGTAGGCGAGGTAGTACTTCGAGTTGAGGATCCGGCCCGCCCCGAGGATGTCGACGATGGTCACGGTGCTCGCGACGACGCTCCCGTGCAGCATGAAGATGACCTCGTTGGAGTACGCCGGCAGCGCTCGCCGGAGGGCGTTCGGGAGCACGATCCGGGTCGTCCGGCGCCACGCCGACATGCCGTACGCCTTGGCCGCCTCGACCTCGCCGAAGGGCACCGCCTCGATGGCCCCGCGGAAGATCTCCGTCGTGTAGGCGGCGGTGTTCAGCACGAAGGCGATGAGGGTGCACCACAGGGGCTCGCGCAGCACCGGCCACAGGAAGCTCTCGCGCACCAGCTCGAACTGACCGGCGCCGTAGTAGATGATGTAGAGCTGGACGAGGAGCGGGGTGCCGCGGAAGAGGTAGACGTAGGCCCAGATCACCTGGTTCGCGACGGGGGTCCGGTAGGCTCTCGCGACCGCGAGGGGGAGCGACAGGAGGCCCCCGACGACGAGCGCGACCACGACCAGCACCAGGGTGTAGCCGACCCCGGCGAGGAACATGTCCCAGTGCTCGAGGATGAGCACGAAGTCGAGCGGTGACGCGTTCTCGCTGAAGTCGCGAATCGCGTCGAGGAGGCTGGGGCCGCGTTCGTCGTCCATCGCCATCGCTCAGGCCCTTCTCACCCCGGCGCTGTACTTTCGGTCCAGCCACCGCAGGCCCGCGTCCGAGACGGCGGTCAGCACGAGGTAGATGACGAGGGTCACGAAGAAGAAGGTGAAGAGCTGGCGGGTCGAGCGGCCCGCGGTGAACGACTCCCACACCAGCTCGTGGAGGCCGAGCACGGACACCAGGGCGGTCGTCTTGAGGAGCACCAGCCAGTTGTTGCCGAACCCCGGAAGCGCGTAGCGCACGAGCTGCGGCCACACGATCCGCCGGAACACGAGCCCGCCGTTCATGCCGCAGGCGATGCCGGCCTCGACCTGGCCACGGGGGATCGAGAGGTAGGCGCCGCGGAAGGTCTCCGTCATGTAGGCGCCGTAGATGAAGCCGATAGTGAACACCCCGGCCGTGAAGTGGTTGATCTCGATGTATCCCCACCATCCGGTGGCGAACCCCACGTCGTTGAGGAGCTGCTGCCCCCCGTAGAAGAGGAGCAGCATCAGCACGAGATCGGGGACGCCCCGGATGAGGGTGGTGTAGGCACCGGTGACGGCGTTGGCGGCGCGCGACCGCGCGAGCCTGCCCCACGCGCCGAGGAGGCCGAGGGCGATGGCGAGCACGATGGAGCAAAGGGCGACCGCGATGGTGACCAGGGTGCCCTTCAGGATGGCCGGCAGGTAGGCGACTACCGCTTCCATCCACCTGCGCTCCGTGCGGTGCCCGAATCGGCCCCCCGCGCGCCGGGCCGGGTCCGGAGCCGGGGCCGGCCCGGCCCGGGGCTTGGGACCGGGACCGACGATGCCGCCCCCACCGCCGCAGGAGGCGGGAGCCCGCTCCCGCCGGGAGCGCGGTCCATGGCCCGGCGCTCGGGGGGCCGATTCAGGTCCTCATTCCCGTCCCCGGTCAGTCGCCGTAGACGTCGAAGTCGAAGTACTTGTCGTTGATCGCCTTGTAGGTGCCGTCCTCGCGGATCGCGACGATGGCCGCGTTCAGCGCGTCCAGGAGCTCTCCTTCGCCCTTGCGCACCGCGATTCCCGCGCCCTCGCCGTGGCACTCGCGGTCGTGCTGGGGGCCGCCGGCGAACGCGTAGCCCTTGCCCGCGTCCGTCTTCAGGAAGCCCTCGTCGGCCTGGAGCGAGTCGGAGAACTGGGCGTCGAGCCGTCCCGCCGCGAGGTCGAGGAAGACCTCCTCCTGGGTCGCGTAGAGCCTGAGGTCCGCGTCGGGGTAAATCTTCTCCATGAAGCACTGGTGGGTCGTGCCGCGCTGCACCCCCACCGCCTTGCCCGCGAGGCCGGCCGGGGTGATGTCGAGGCCGGCGCCCTCGGCGGTCACGAACATGGCCGGGGTGTTGTAGTACTTGGCGGTGAAGCCGACGCGCTTCTTGCGCTCCTCGGTGATCGACATCGACGCGATGATCGCGTCGTACTTCCGCGCGAGAAGCGCCGGGATCATGCCGTCCCAGTCCTGTTCGACGAGGGTGCACTCGCGCCCCATCTTCTCGCAGATGGCGTGGGCGATGTCGATGTCGAATCCCTTGAGCGATCCGTCCGCCTCCTTCCACGAGAAGGGCGGATAGGCGCCTTCGACTCCGACGCGAAGCTCGTCGGCCGCGGCGGCCGGCCCGATGCCGGCCGTGACGGCGAACGCCGCCGCCGCCAGTGCAGTCACGAAACGTCTCATGTTGCTATCTCCTTTCCTTTCGACAGGTCATGGCAGCCGCGGCCGAGGGGGTCGCCCCTTCGCGCCGCCGCCACCCGTCATCGCAGTGTCCCGGCGAGGAACTGCCGGAACCGCTCCGATTTCGGGCTCTCGAACACCTCGTCCGGGGTCCCGTTCTCCTCCACGCGGCCTTCGTGGAGGAACATGACCCGATCGGACACCTCCCGGGCGAAGCCCATCTCGTGGGTCACCACCAGCATGGTGCGGCCTTCCTCGGCGAGGCCGCGCATCACCCGCAGCACCTCGCCGACGAGTTCCGGGTCGAGGGCGGAGGTCGGCTCGTCGAACAGCATCACCTCGGGCTCCATGGCGAGCGCACGGGCGATCGCGGCCCGCTGCTGCTGTCCGCCGGAGAGGTGGGCCGGATAGTAGTCACGGCGGTCGTGCATCCCGACCCGGCTGAGCTCTTCCTCGGCGCGCTCGGCGGCCTCCGCCCGCGGCACCTTGAGCACGTGCACGGGGGCCTCCATCACGTTCTGAAGAACCGTCATGTGCGACCAGAGGTTGAACTGCTGGAAAACCATGGCGAGCTTCGCGCGGATCCGCTCCACCTGCCTCGAATCCTCGGGAACGGCGCCGCCGCCCCGGACGTCCTCGCGCATGCGGATGAGCTCGCCCTTGACGTATACCCGGCCCGTGTCGGGGGTCTCCAGGAGGTTGATGCAGCGAAGGAGGGTGCTCTTTCCGGAGCCGCTCGAGCCGAGGATCGAGACCACGTCGTGGTCGTCCGCGGCGAGCGAGACGCCCTTCAGCACCTCGACGGCGCCGAAGCGCTTGTGCATGTCTTCCACGGCGAGCGCGGTGCCGGTTCGCTCGGGTGCAGGTGCCGCCACTTCAGTCGATCCTGCTCCGGTGCCGGGACCAGCGGGTTCGGTACCGGACCGGGCTCCCGGCTGGCTCGGCCCAAGGATTGGTAGCGAAGGCTCGAACTGTAACACCGGACGCGGCCGGGAACGCTCGCGACGGCGGCCTTTCGGCCGGGTGCGCACCCGGTGCCCCAATCCGGGGGGCGTTCACGCGTTCGGCGGATCGCGAATCGTCGCCCGCGACGCCCGGGTGCGGTCCAGGGAGGGGTCAGGTGCGGGCGCGCATGAACTTCCAGACGGTGGCGGGTGGAAGGTTCGCGGCGGCGAACGCCATGCGCTCGCCGGTCAATCCGAGCGCTTCGCACGGGAGGGGAGAGGGTACGCCGTAGGAGTACTGGACGAGACAGCCGTCGTCGGACAGCACGCGAAATGCGGCACGCACGATCTCGTCCCGCTCGCACTTCGGCAGGCTGTTGAGGGGCAGGGACGAGACAATCGTCGAAACGGTGCCCGCCTGTCCTCTCGGCAGGATGTCGTCCAGCTCCCGGGCGTCCGAGTGAAGCACCGTCGCTTTTGGAAAATGCCCCTGGAGCCAGGCATGAAAGTGTTGGTCGCGCTCGACGAGGACGAGGCGTTCTTCCGGGACGCCGGCCTCGAGCAGGGCTCGGGTCACCGAGCCCGTCCCGGGGCCGAGCTCGATCATCGGGCGGCCCGCGTCGTCGTCCATGTGCGCTGCCCGTGCCATGGCCCGCGCGAGGGAAGGCGCGCTGGGGGCGATTGCGCCCATTCGAAGCGGATGGGCGAGCCATCGCCGGAGGAACAGGCCGAGCTCCGAGCGCCGGCGCGTGAGTGACGGAAAGCCCGGGCGCCGGGATCGGGGGGAAGCCTCCAGGAGAGGTGCGTCTCTTCTCGGAAAGGCGCGAGGATCTGCTCGTTCCATGAACGGCTCCTAGCATGCCGCATCTCGTGCGGCGATTATCCCAAAATTCTGGAAGCCGCTCGCGCTCGCCACATAAAGTTGGTGCAGATCATGGTCAAAATGAGATGTATCATATTGATTCTTCATAAGATGATAAGGCCATGACCCGGGCTGTGGCTTATCCCGCGTTGCTTCCGAAACCGTCCTTTCCCCCGTCGTGGCGTGTCCGGAGGGGACGCTCCGCTCTTCATCGTGGCGGGACGGACAGGCGGCTCGAGTCCCCTGCGACTTCGTCGCGACGAGCGCGACGGGACCCGGGAAGGGTACTAGAATTGGCTGTCCTGCACCTGCCACGAAAGGACCCAAAATGGCCCACAAGCTCGACGCGGGCGACCGGTTCCCCGCCATGGCCCTCACCCTCACGGGCGGCGGTGCGGTGAGCCTGCCGGACGATCTCTCCTCCGACTACAACGTCATCCTGTTCTATCGAGGTCATTGGTGACCCTACTGCCGCCGTCAGTTGGACGGCTTCTCCAGGAACCGTGCGGCGCTGGCCGAGGCCGGCGTCGGCTACATCCTCGCCGCGAGCGTCGACACCGGCGAGAAGGCCCGGGAAGTGGCGGACGGCCTCGACTTCCCGGTCGCCGAGGGGGTCACCCGCGAGCAGGCCGCCGCGCTCGACTCGTGGTGGGAGGACCGGCGGAGCATCATCCAGCCGTCGGAGTTCGTCCTCGACCGCGAGGGCCGCGTCGTCACCTCCACCTACAGCTCCGGCCCCATCGGGCGCATGGACGCGGAGGACGTGGCGAAGCTCGTCGCCTTCCACGAGCGTCGGAGGCGCGAAGCGGCGAAGGCCTGATCAGCGGCCGGGAATGCGACCGGCCCGCCTTCATGGCGATACGACCCGCCGAACGCCACCGTCCGCGGTGCCGGGGGGGCAGCACGGGCTCATCGCGCGTCCGGTCCCGGGTTGCTTCCGAAGCCGTTCATCCGGTCCCGCTCGGCGAGGGCGACGTCGCGCTCGCCGGGTGGTCCGTAGCCGCCCCCGCCACCGGTGCGGACAACGAGGCGGTCGCCTCGGCTCAACGGGAACTGCTGCTTGGACCTGAGCGGGATCTTCTGGCCGCCGCGCAGGACCCAGGTCTCCGCCGTCGCCCCGGCGCCGCCGCCGAACAGGCCCTCGGCACCGATGCGGAAGCGGTCCCCGTAGGTCGCGAACGTCACGTCGCGGTCGAGGATCCGGTAGACCCGTTGAAACCCCATGCCGCCTCGCTGCCGCCCCGCGCCCCCCGAGGCGGATCGCAGGCTGTAGTCCTCGATCCGGAAGAAGGGGTAGTCGCTCTCCATCGCCTCGATGGGGATGTTCGAGCAGTTCGAGAGTATCGAGTCGACCCCATCGCATCCGTCGTTGTCCGGGCCGGCCCCGTAGCCGCCGCCGAAGATCTCGAGATAGATGTTGTAACCGTCGTCGTTCCGGTGGCTGAGGCAACTGACGGTGGTCGTGTCGAATCCCGGGGCGATGACCCGGTCCGGTACCGCGCCGGCGAGCGCGTTCATGACCGCGTTCACCACCCGGTAGCTCGGGAGCAGACGGGCCCGCACCGGGGCCGGCGGTCGCGGATTGACGAGGGAACCGCAGGGTGCCGTCACCGTGATCGCGCGTTCCGCCCCCTCGTTGAACGGGATGTCGGGATCGGTCAGCACCGCCTTGATGCAGGCGATGGCGGACGAGGCCGTGGAGGCGAACGGGTTGTTCAGGTTGGTGGCGACCTGGCCGGCGGTGCCCGCGAAGTCCACCGCGATCGAGTCGCCGCGGATGGTCACCTTCGCCCGTATCGGCACCGGGTCTTCATTCACGCCATCGTCGTCGAGCCACGCCTCGCCTCGCCAGGTGCCGTCGGGCGCGGCCGCGATCGCGGCCCGGATGCGGCGCTCCGAGTAGGCGAGCATCTCGTCCATCGCCGCGAAGACCGTATCCGCCCCGAACTTGCGACACAGCCCCTTGAGCCGCTCGCCGCCGACCGCGTTCGCGGCGAACTGGGCATTGATGTCGCCGATGGTGGCCTCCGGCATGCGCACGTTGGCGCGAACCAGGCGTTCGAAGGGGCCGCCGTTCCAGTCCCGCTCGACCGAGTAGCGGCTCGGCGGAAAGGTGATGCCTTCCCCGTGCACGTCGCCGGCATCCGGATTGAGGCCGGGCGCGCCGCCGCCGAGGTCGATGTGATGGACGACCGTCGCGGTGATCCCGACCAGGAGCCCGTCCAGGAATATCGGCGAAAAGAGGAAGATGTCGGGGAGGTGCTGCCCGCCCGAGTAGGGGTCGTTGTTGATGAGGAAGTCGCCCTCCTGGAGGGTCTCCAAGGGGTGGTGCCGAAGACACGCGCGGAAGGTGTGGGTCACCGAGCCGAGTTGAATCGGGATGAGATCGGCCTGGCTGACCACCCTTCCGGTGCGGTCGAGGATCGCGGCCGAACAATCCTGGGCTTCACGAACCACCGGGGAATGGGCCGAGCGGATCAGCTTGATGCCCATTTCGTCGGCGGCCGCGACGAGGGCCTGGGTGATCACGGCCTGGTCCACCGGCGAAACCTTCATGGAGCTGCCTCCTTCCGCAGGATCACGTTGTCGTTCCCGTCGCGGGCGGCCGTCCAGCCCGGAGGAACGTACACCGTTGCGCTGCCATCGTCGATCAGCAGCGGACCGACGGCGGCGACCGGGCCCAGGTTCGCGCGGGTCATGAGGTCGGCATCGAGGGTCTCGCCGCGTTCGGTAAGGACGGTGCGGCTGCGCACGGCCCCACCGTTCGCCTGCCGGCGGCGCATCGCCGGCATCGGCGGCGGGGGAACCTTGACCCCCACCCGAAAGGATACGACCTCGACCGGGTCGCCAGGCGGCTTCGCGAACTCGAATATCCGGTGGTGCGCCTCGCCGAACCGGGCGACGAGGTCCTCGGCCCGCAGCTCGTCGAGATCCGGATCGGAGAGCGGGACCGGCACCTCGAAGGCCTGACCGAGGTACCGCATCTCGAGCACTCGATCGAAGTCCACCGCCGCCCCGATCCCGAGCTCGGCGAGATGGTCGCGCGCTTCCGCCTGCAAGGTTTCGACGGTCTCTCGGATGTCGGGCATGTTGGCCTCGGTGACGGCGAGCCGCCGGGTCCGGGCTCGATAGTGAACGTGGTCGGAGAGGAGGAGACCGGAAGCGGAGAGGACTCCCGCATTCGGCGGCACGACGGCGGTCCCGATCGCGAGGTCCTCGGCCACCCTCGCCGCATGCAATGGGCCGGCCCCGCCGAAGGGCACCAGCACGTAGTCGCGCGGATCGCGGCCGCGTTCGGTGGAGACCCGCTGGATGGCGCGCACGATGCTGACCTCGGCAAGGCGGATCACGCTGTCCGCGATCTCCTCGACCGACACCCCGAACCGACCGGCCAGCGGCCGAAACACCCGGCGCGCCGCATCGCGGTCGACCTCCATGCGCCCCCCAAGGAACGCATCCGGCCGAAGGGTGCCGCGGACGAGGTGCGCATCGGTGACCGTCGGCCGGTCGCCGCCCCGCCGGTAGCAGGCCGGCCCCGGAGTCGCGCCGGCCGAGCCCGGGCCGACCCTGAGCAGGCCGCCGTCGTCGACCCAGGCGATGGAGCCGCCGCCGGCCCCGACCGTCACGATGTCGACGACCGGGGTCTTCACCGGCAGGCCGTCGATCCGCGTCATCGACGCGAGCTCCGGCCGCCCGTCGGCAACGAGCGCGACATCGGTGCTGGTACCGCCCATGTCGAGGGTGACGAGGTTGTGGTACCCGGCGTCGGCGACGCTCCGTACTGCGCCGATCACGCCTGCCGCGGGGCCCGAGAAGAGCGCCGAAATGGCGTTGCGCGCCATCGCTTCGGCCGGCATCCGGCCGCCATTGGATTGCATGATGCTGAACCGCCCGGTGAAACCGCGGTCGGCGAGGGCGGCGGAGAACCGGTTGACGTAGCCGGCCATCACCGGTTGCACGTACGCGGCAAGCGCGGTGGTCGAGGCACGTTCGTATTCCCGGAATTCCTGCGTCACGTCGCTCGAACAGGTCACCGGGAGAGTCGGGGCGAGCTCGCGAATGACGCCCGCGACCATCCTTTCGTGGTCCGGATTGGCGTAGGCATGGAGGAAACAGAGTGCCGCCGCCTCGTAGCTTCCTGCCGTCAACACCCGCCGGACGAGGCTGGTGACCGCCGCCCGATCCGGGCTCCTGATGAC
Organism: Gammaproteobacteria bacterium; assembly: GCA_022822245.1. Next base: position 2,370 of record JAJECB010000313.1, on the reverse strand, counting down.
CGTGCCGTTGGCCGCGACGCGCTCGTCGATCTCGATGACGTCCCGGCGGGGCACGACCGGTTCGGGCTTGGCGTATCGAAGGTCGTAGATCGCGTCCTTGTCGTGCCGCTGGAGCAGCAGCACGTCCCGGATGCCCTTCGTGACGAAGAGGCAGACCACGGCGCCCTTGCGTTCGAGGACCGCGTTGGTCGCGACCGTCGAGCCGTGGACGAGCTCCTCGATCGCTCCCGGGTCGAGGCCGGCGGCGTCGATCGCCTGCATCGCCCCCTCGTCGGGGTTCGCCGGCGTGCTCGGCACCTTCGCCGTGCGCACGGACTCCCCCTCGACCGCCACGAGATCGGTGAACGTTCCGCCTACCTCGATGCCGACGCGCATGCCTCGCTCCCGGTCTCCGGCCCTCACGCACGCGAGGCCAATCCTGCCGCTTCGAGGACGAATGTGTCGATCCGCCCGCAGCGTGGGGATCGGAGCACAGAATCCGTTCCCGCGCACCCCGGCCGCAGCGACGACAAGCTCGCCGGTCCGTCCCCGCGCATCCTGTCCTCTCCCCGACGCCGCTTGGGGCCGGGCACGACCGATGCCGGTTTCGGGCTTGTCGCGGCCGCTCCGGCTCGTGTGTGCTAGCGTGCGCGGCTTGTCGAATGCGCGCGGAGCCTCGTTTCGTGAATGGAGCAGAAAGCCTGGTTCGCTCGCTTCTCGCGAGCGGCGTCGATACCTGCTTCGCCAACCCCGGCACGTCGGAGATGCACTTCGTCGCGGCGCTCGACAAGGTCGCCGGCATGCGTTGCGTGCTCGGCCTCGCGGAGACCGTGGTGACCGGATGCGCCGACGGTTACGCGCGCATGACGGGAAGGCCGGCCGCGACCCTGCTCCATTGCGGACCCGGGCTCGCGAACGGCACCGCCAACATCCACAACGCACGGCGCGCCAGCACCCCGATGGTGAACATCGTCGGCGACCATGCGACCTGGCACCGGCCCCACGACTCGCCGCTCACCTACGACACCGAGGGGCTCGCCCGGACCGTGTCGCACTGGGTGCGGAGCAGCGAATCGTCGGATCGCATCGGTGTCGACGGCGCCGCCGCGGTGCAGGCGGCGATGACCCCGCCCGGCCGGATCGCCACCCTCATCCTGCCCGCCGACACGGCGTGGAGCGACGGCGGCAGGGTTGCCGACCCACTGCCCGTTCCCCAGCGTTCCGTGGTCGCGCCGGACACGATTCGCAACGTCGCGCTGGCGCTTCGCAGGCGCGAACGCGCGGTTCTCGTGGTGTCGGGTCAGGCGTTGGGCGAAGAGGGCCTCGAGGCGGCGCAAAGGGTCGCGCACGCGAGCGGCGCGATGCTCAAGACATCGACCCAAATCCCACGCATGGCCCGCGGCCGGGGCCGGGTTCCGGTCGATCGCATCCCCTACGCGGTGGACCTCGCGATGAGGGAGCTGGACGGTGTCCGCCATGTCGTGCTCGTCGGTGCCAGGCCCCCCACCGGATTCTTCGGGTACCCGGAGAAACCCAGTCTGCTTGCCCCGTCCGACGCCGAGACCCATGTGCTCGCGAGGCCGGAGGAAGACACCGTCGCGGCCTTGCACGGCCTCGCCGACGAGCTCGGTGCGCCCGCGAGGGTCGGGATTCCGGTGGGCGAGGTCGAGCCCGAGTTGCACAAGGGCCCGTTCGAGCCGATCGCCTTCGCGACCACCCTCGCGGCGCTGCTCCCCGAGAACTGCATCGTTTCCGAGGATGCGGTCACGTCGGGCCGGGCGCTCCTGGCACCAACCTTCAATGCCGCGCCGCACGACTGGATCCAGATCACCGGGGGAGCCATCGGGCAGGGGTTTCCCGCCGCGACCGGCGCGGCGCTGGCCTGTCCGGACCGCAAGGTCGTGTGTCTGCAGGCGGACGGGGCGGGGATGTACACGCTCCAGGCACTATGGACCCAGGCGCGCGAAGAGCTCGACGTCGTCAACGTCGTCTTCGCCAATCGGATCTACAAGATCCTCCACGGCGAGCTGCTCGCGGTCGGCGCCAAGCCCGGTGTCGCGTCCAACGAGCTGTTCGATCTCGCGCGGCCCGAGCTCGATTGGGTTCATCTCGCGAACGGCATGGGTGTCGAGGCGGCGCGCGTCGACCGCCTGGAAGCGTTTGCCGACGTATTCCGGGCTGCGTGCGGTCGGCGCGGACCGTTTCTGATCCAGTTCGACATCTAGCCGCAATAATTCACCGATGTCCTGTTGCGGACGTATGTGGACGCCCCCCTGGTTGGCAAGCACGACGTTGAACGAAGGGCGGCATGTGGGTCAGGTACCGTCGTATGTCCGGCCTCTCGATGCAGCCATTTTCGGCCGCGGGCCTGTATGGTTTTCGTCAGATCGG
>JAJECB010000104.1 GCA_022822245.1 Gammaproteobacteria bacterium | reverse complement strand
GGATGCCTCCGCCAGGCTGTCGTGGGTCCCGGTATCGAACCAGGTGAACCCCCGGCCGAGCTGCTCGACGAGGAGGTCTCCCCGTTCGAGATAGCGCCGGTTGACATCGGTGATCTCCAGCTCCCCGCGGGCGCTCGGCCTGACCTCCGCGGCGATCCGGACGACGTCGTTGTCGTAGAAGTAGAGCCCCGTCACCGCCCAGTGGGAGCGCGGGCGGGCCGGCTTCTCCTCGATGGAGGTGGCGCGCCCGTGCCCGTCGAAGGCGACCACCCCGTAACGCTCGGGGTCGTGGACCTGGTATCCGAAGACCGTCGCCCCGATTCGGCGGGAGGCGGCGCGCCGCAGCTTCTCGGTCAACCCGTGCCCGTGGAAGATGTTGTCGCCGAGCGCGAGCGCGCAGGCGTCGTCTCCAATGAAATCCCTCCCGATGAGGAACGCCTGCGCGATCCCGCCCGGGCTCGGCTGCACCGCGTGGCGGAGCGCGAGCCCCCATTCCCCGCCGTCATCCAGCAGCCGCCGGAAGTCGGGGCCGTGCTGCGGGGTGGTGATGAGGAGGATGTCCCGGATCCCCGCCAGCATCAGGACGGTGAGAGGGTAGTAGATCATCGGCTTGTCGTAGACGGGGAGGAGCTGCTTGCTCACCGCGCTCGTGACGGGATGGAGCCGGGTGCCCTCCCCGCCCGCGAGAATGATCCCCTTCACCGCGTTCTCCCCAATCTCCGATGCTCGACTGCCGACCGCAAGGCCGCCCCGCCCTCTACGCGGCCACGTGGCCCTTGGCGCGGAGGTAGCGGTCGAGCGCATACTGCCACGGCGGCAAGGCGCCGAACGCGGCGGTGACCTTCGCGTTGTCGAGCACGCTGTACGCCGGCCGCGCGGCGCGGACCGGGTACTCCGAGGTGGCGCAGGGAGCCACCTCCGCCTCCACCCCCGCGCGGCGGACGATCTCGCGCGCGAACTCGAACCAGGTCGCGGAGCCCGCGTTCACCACATGATAGAGGCCGGGGGGGCACCCGTCCCGCAGCATCCGCACCATGACGCGCGCGACGTCCTCGGTGGCGGTCGGCGACATGGCCTGGTCGTCGACGACCCGGAGCGCCCCCCTTTCCCTTCCCGCGCGGATCATCGTCTCGACGAAGTTGCCGCCCTTGCCGCTCGCCCCCGCCACCCCGAAGAGGGACGCGACCCGCAGGACGACGACATCGTCGGACTCGAGACGGGCGAGGGTCTCGCCCATCGCCTTGGAGGCGCCATAGACGTTGACCGGGGCCGTCGGGTCGTCCTCGCGGAGCGGCCGCCGGAGCGCCCGGTCTCCGCCGAAGACGTAGTCGGTGCTGACGTGGACGAACCGGGCCCCCTTCCTCGCGCACACGCGCGCCATCGCCTGCACCGCGTGCGCGTTGACGGTGAAGGCATCCGTCGCGTTGTCCTCCGCCTCGTCCGTCCGGTGGTAGCCGGTACAGTTGGCGAGCACCTCGAACTCCATGCGTTCGAGGACGCACTCGACCGCCTCCGGCTCCGCGAGGTCCAGCCGGTCGCGGCCGAGCGCCTGCAGCCCGAACGGCTCCCCCGACTTCCGGTGCGCAAGACGCAGGTCGTGGCCGAGCTGGCCGTTCGGACCCAGCAGCAGCACCCTCATATATCGACGATGCCTCCGTACATCTCGACCTCGCGGATGGTCCGATGCCAGCGCGCGAGCTCCCGGTACCAGTCGAGGGTGATGGTCCGGACCGTCTTGTCGACGGACCCTGCCTCCAGCGCCTCGCAGATCTCCGCCACCCCGTCCGCCGCGGTCAGCTCGGTGCGGTAGCCGAGGGCCTCGATCTTGTCGAACGCCACTCGATAGCTCCTCCCGTCGGGGTCTCCGTACCACTCGACCTCGACCTCCTTCGGAACGTATCCCGCGACGAGCCGCCCGAGAGGACCGATCTGGTACGTGTTCCCGTCGGACCCCACGTTGAAGATCTGCCCGTTCACCTTCGCCGGATCGGCCGCGAGCATGAACATCTGCGCGCGCGCGGTGTCCCGGACATGCACCATGGGGCGCCACTGCGTGCCGTCGCGCATGAGGGGCAGGCGACCGGTTTTCCACGCCCCGAAGGTCATGCCGTTGATCGCGAGGTCGAAGCGCATGCGCGGCGCGAGGCCGTAGACGGTGGCCTGGCGCAGGACGACCACGCAGTACGCCTCGTCCGCCAGCGGCAGCACCCCCTTCTCCGCCATTTCGTTGGCGCGCGCGTAGGTGGTGAGGGGATTCGTGGGGCTCGCCTCGTCGGCAACGACGCCGTTCGCCTGAAAGCCGTAGATGCTGCACGAGGACGGCAGGACATACCGACGTGCCCCGGCCTCCCGGGCGAGCCGAGCCGCCCGCACCCGCGAGTCGCGGTTGATCTCGAGCGTCGCGTCCCGGAACAGCTCGCCCGAGGGATCGTTGGAGATCGCGGCGAGATCGATCACCGCATCGACCCCCTCGAAGTGCGCGAGGGCGAGCTTGCGGGTGTCCTCGGTCACGATCTCGAGGCGAGGGTGCTCCGGCAGGAGCCCCTGGCCGAAGAAGAAGCGGTCGATCGCGCGCACCGCATACCCTTCGTCAAGCAGGAGGGGCACCAGGGTGGTGCCGATGTAGCCCCCTGCGCCCGTCACCAGCACGCGGTTCACGTTCGCTCCGCCATCGTCCAACCGTTTCGTCGACGTGGGAAAGACACGCCCGGCCGCCCTCGGCCGACGCGTCCGGGACGCAAGCCTACACGAAGGGCGTCGCGAGTTCCGACAGGCGCGGCTGCACGCGGTCCTTGTCGGAGAGGATGGCCTCCTCCTCGGCGATCGGCCACCGGATCCCGAGCGCCGGGTCGTTCCAGAGCAGCCCGTAGTCGTGATCCGGTGCGTAGTAGTCGCTCACCTTGTAGACGACCTCGGTATCGGCTTCGAGGGTCATGAATCCGTGCGCGAAGCCGATCGGGACGAGCAACTGGTTCCACGCCTCGGCGGAGAGGACGACACTGACATGCTCGCCGTAGGTAGCCGACCCCTTGCGAAGGTCGACCGCCACATCGAACACCGACCCGCGCACCACCCGCACCAGCTTGTCCTGGGCGAAGGGAGGCGCCTGAAAGTGCAGCCCGCGCACCGTCCCCTTCTCCGCCGAAAGCGAATGGTTGTCCTGCACGAACTCGATCTCGACGCCCGCCTCCGCAAGCGCTCTCCGGTTGTACACCTCCGAGAAGAACCCCCGATGATCCCCGTGCTTCTTCGCGTGAACCACCTTTACCCCGGCAAGCGCTGTATCCCGAACGGACACGGCTATTGACCCCGGACTTCAAAATCGTGAAACCACTTTCGCATCATCCCCTCCGATAGATGGTCCCGACGCACGGGATACTCCGCCTCGGCTCGAAGAATTCAAACACCACGCACCTCGTTACCGAACCTCATTCTTCCTACCGACCCTTCGGCAAACCTGCCACTTCACGGAATTGGCGTCCCGAGCGATGGTCACCGCAGAACCGCTCCCCGTCAACGCCGACACATCATCGTATCACCGGCTGTCCCATCTTCGCCTGCTCCGGTTGCCTCCTCCTCCAGAAAAACGAGAGCATTCTTTCCGTGACCATCGGAGGTCCCTCCTCGGGGCGCGCCATCTCGAGAGATATTCCGTACTCAGCCAGATGATCGACCAAATCCGCTCCGAAGTCCGTATAGACCAGACTCCGGTTTCCCCCCGGAGCGCCGTGATAGTGCGGTGGCAGCACATGCACGTCCTCCCTCCCGCTCGTATCCACGCGAAAAACGGTTCGAAGCGGCATGGGATGTTGCACCGGGATGCTGAAGACATGAAAGCCCCCCGGCTTCAGAACCCGATTGACTTCCCTGAATCCCACGAACGGCTCGCGTACGTGCTCAAAGATGTCGGAGGAGAGTACAAGGTCGAAAGAACTGTCCGCATAGGTCAACTTCATCAAGTCCTGATGCTCGATGCCGTCCCTCGTCCCGCCCGGTGCGATCTCCGCTCCAAAATAGGAGCTCACGTAACCGTCCAGCTTGCACAGGTAACGTCGAAAGGGACCGATCAGTCCAGGTTCATAGATTCTTGACGCACGAAACTCGGGCTCACTCGTCAACTCGGCCAGACACTTGGCGCCGCCTCTCGAGAAGTGCTTCACGATCACGCGCGCCTGCTCCCGGTACCGCAAGTTGGCCTTGCACGCCTTGCATCTGAAGTTCTCCCTGATCGACTTGAGCGCCGAGTCGTGCTTGAACAGTCCAGCCGTTCCGCAGACGGTGCAACAGCCTCCGTAGTCTGCACGCATCACCGGTTTTCTTTCCCTGAGTCGTCCGGGCAGGGGTGTCGCTCGTCCCCGACGATCCCCACCGCTTTCAACCTCTCGTCCCCGCCGCCTCCGCCTCTCGATCTGCGAACGTCTCCTCGATCAATTCCAGCATGCCGGCGACGCGAACGTCCCACGAATTCGCCTGCAAGTGACGCCGCAACGCTTCCTTCCTCCCGGCAAGCGGGTTCTCGTTCAGACAGCGCCCAATCGCATCGACGAACTCCTCCGCGTTCCCCGCTTTCTCCACGAACTCGGAGAAATCGTCGATGTTCTCGATCATGGTGCTCACGACCGGGACGTGCAACGAGAGATATACATAAAGCTTCAGCGGATTCATGTGCCGTGTAAGCTCGTTGTCGACATGAGGAATCATGGCAACATCGAAGTGCCGCACGTATCTCATTGCACGCTCGTAGATCTGAACGCCAAGGAAATGCACGTTCGGAAACCGCCCGAGCCGCTTGATTTCCTTCCCCCTGTGCATGGAACCGATGAAGACGAGGTTCCAGTGTGGCCGATCCCTTGCCACCGCCGTCAGCAGATTGATGTCGATTCGGGCCGCGTCGAGATTCCCGACGTACCCGACGATCGGCCCGTTCATGCGTTTCAGCTCGCGCGGCTTGTCCCAGGGACGGGATTGCTCCTCGACCAGCTCGGACGCATTCGGAAACAGATGCACGCAGCCGGTAAACTCGAGCATGTTTTCAACGACGTTCCCGCAATTCGCAAAAACGAGGTGACTTCGCCCCAAGACCTCCCGGTAGTTGTCCGTCAATTCCTTCCTTCGACGGGTGGTCACATCCCATTTCCGCTGGTCGTCGATAACGTCCGCGACGACCAGATCGGGCTCGAATCTTCCCTCGATCGAGGGAAAATGGAAATTGTTGGGACAAACCCAGAAAACGGTTCTCCTTCTACCGACTTCATGGCGCTCCAATACCCCTTGCAGGTAGTCGAGGTAGTTCGTTTCCGAAGGCAACAGCCAGTCGAGCGCACGTGGCACGCGGTTCTTCGCAACGTACAGATAGGTGTCGAATCGAATCTTGTCCGTATCCGACAAGCGCAGCTTCTGTCTGAGGAGCTGTCGGAAGATGCGCCCGGAATGACTGTGCCGACCCATCGGTCCGGACTTCACGGCGGTCGCGCCGGATCCCAAGACGCTCACCGGCGCATCGAAGAGCAGAACTCTCTCCACTCTCGGGTCCCGGCTCAGGTACTTGAGGACCATGTCATGTCGTCGGCCATAGATTCCGGTATCGTTCTGTTTCCAGAAGAGGACAATGTCATACCGGTCGTCAACGAACTCACGGCACTTCGGTGGGCGCGGAACCACGGGCGGAGTCGTCACGTCACCGCCGGAGATCGGGGCTTCGCACGGAGGCCGGCAGGTGAGGCGGCCATTGTCCACGGGCCGAGGCGAACCGTTACCGCAGAATATTCCCCGGTGGTAGTCGACGAGGCGGCGGAACTCGGCCGGTGTCGGCGACGGAGACTCGAGGACCCGGTCGATCATCGCATTCATCCAGGGTCGGCAGGCTCCGTAGCTGTACTGTAAGAGAAAGCGTTCACGGTTCGTCCGTGCTCCCTCCAGGTACCCCGGATAGCTCGCAAACACCTCTTCGATCTTCTTCTCAAGCGCGGTGTCCCCCAAGAGCTCCACGAGCCCATCTCGAGCAAGGTTCACGAGCGGGGGCGCATTCGACGCCAGTATGGGTATGCCCATGGCGAGCGCATCGGTGAACTTTGCGGGCATCTGGAACTGCGAGTTGATGTCGTCCGGGTCCTGGAGCAAGCACACGAGGTCCCCGGCACAAAGGTAGCCGGGGAGGTCCAGGAACGGGACATCCGAAATCACCTTCACGTACGTCGGGTCCGCATCACGCAGGAAATCCCGGGTCTCGTCGTCGGGCGCGGTGCCGACGATCATCAGCTTGCACTCAATGTGCCTCAGCTTCTTCACGGCATCGACGATCCGCGCAGCGCCCTTGTGCACGCGCAAGGTGCCTGCGAAGAGGATCACCCGGTCCTCGGGGCCGAACCCGAGCTCCGCGCGGATCTCGTCCCTCGGATAGGCGGCGGGATCGAAATCGTGCTCGCTGCGGACATGCGGCAGGACTACGCCTCCGTACCGCTTCTGAAGCTCCTCGTTCGACACGGTGACCTGGTCGAAAAGGGGAACGAGCGACTCGCAGTATCGGGTCCAGGTCTCCGCCTGGGGACGACGGAAGTCCCGATTCCGCTCGCTGCGAGTCACCTCCTCGAACGTCAACACGCCCCGGTTGCGGAAGAATGCGAGCTCGTAGTCATCCACGTCGAGCACGATCGGCCGGTTCCGGTGCAGCTTGGCGAGGATCGCGAGCTCGATGGAGGGCAACCTCGGCTTGGACACGTAGATGATGTCCCCTTCGATCTGCCTCGCGACCTCCTCCATGCGCGCGAAGTGATCGGGAAACTCGCTGCCGGGAAAGAACTTCATCGTGACGCGGCTGTCGCCGCGCAACGGCCCCCAGAGCTCGGTTCCGAATTGATCGAAGATCGCGCCGATGATCTCGACATCGTGCTCGCTCCGAAGGAGGTCCGCGAGCAGGTAGGCGCGCCCGAGGGCATTGTGGCCCAGGTTCCACGCAATGACGCTGACTCGTGGCCTCCGCTCCGCGCGGGGCGCCGTCCCGGGCCGCGTGTCCCCAGCCTCGCGGTCGTTGATCTCCCGATACTTTCGCACCAGCCTCCCGGCCGATTCCGTGTCGACGTACTCCGCCCGGCCCACGTCCGAGGACCCACCGGCCGGGGACGCTCCGATGGGGCTCGACGATTCGGCCGTTCGCACGGGGCGGCGCATCGTCGCCCGCCGGAGCCACCTGACGGTACGCGGGATGACCCCCCATCCCTTCCGGGAGGTCACCGAAATCGCGCGAAGGGGAGCGGTGACCCTCCAGCTCGTCGATTCGAGGAGGTCGCGGATCCTCTCGTCCCGAACGGCCACCACCCGGGCGCGCCGGTCAAGCTCCTCGTCAAGGGCGGAGATTCTTCGGTCGCGGGCGGCGATCTCCTTTTGGCGGCTCGCCAGCTCCGACTCCCGTGCCGCCAACTCTTCGCGATACTTGACCAGCCTCGCATTGAGCTCGCCGATTCGGTCACCGAGATGGCCGAGGGACTGCTGCGCCGACTCCAGGTCGTACAGGTGCTGCGCCGCCGCCGCCGAAACCGTTTCACCCGGTTCCTGCGCGAGCACTTCCTCGCTTCGTATCCACTGCCACAGCTCCCTTTGTCCGGGTGTGAGGAGCGGGTCGGTCTCTTCCTCGGTGACCCGGTGCCGGTGATAGGCCGGCTGAATGAACTCGCGGAACTCCGACTCGCCCGGAGCCGCAAGTCGCATCACACCGAGCTCCTCGAGGCGAGTGACGAGTCGGTCGATCATCCCTTCCGGATCCCGCATGAGAGCGCCGTACGCGACCATGACGCGGGACATGGTGGCGGACGCCTCCAATGCGTGCCGGTTGTAGGTCTCCCACAGGGCCATTCCCGCCGCGATGCTGAAGCCGTTCCGCCGTTGCAGGGAGCGCGCGACCTCGAGCGGGTTTCGGAAGACGTGCACGCAGACCGCGTCGTTCAGATAGTCGCGGAGCAACGGAAGGAGGAGGCACAGGCGCGGCTCCTTGACGACCCACGGGCGATGTTCGCGGAGCGCGGAGACCACGCCCGCGAAGCGGCGGCGCTGTTCGGAGAGAATCGCGTGTGGAATCGCCTCGAGGTTCAGACCCGCGACCTTCCACCAGTCGGCACCGGCCGAGTGCAGCAGCCCGTCGCAGATCTGCCGAACATCCCTTCTTTCCCAGAAACCCTGGGGATTCTCGATGTTGGCAGCGGTGAGGTGCTCTTCTTCGCCGACCCAGGCGCCGCACAGGCGAAGCAGGCCGGTGATGGCGCTCGTTCCGGAACGATGCATGCCGAGCACCACCACGCCGGAGCGTTCCGTGTCCATGCCGCTCGCCCGCTTACGCAGCTCTTCGCCCGGCATCGGAAAGGATCATCCCGGGTGCCTCGAACGGCCTCTCGCGCAGTGGAAAGGGCATGTATCCATCGTGTTCGTCGCCGATCTTCTCGTGCCACTTCTTGTAGGCTTTCCGGTATTCCTCCCGCACGGGCCGGCCTCTGCCGCGGACGAGGCCGAAGTCCTCATTGGCGGTGATCGACCCCGGGCGCACGCGGCCGAAGCAAAGCGGCCATGGGAAATTGACGATCCGCTCCTCGCCGAACAGGATCTTGATCCTGATCTCGAACTCTCCGTCGCCTTCGGCTCGAACCGAATCGAAGAACCCCAACCGTTGCAGCATCTCCTCTCTTCGGAACACCATGGAGATGCATGCCCGGTACGAATAGTGGTTCTTGTTCTGAAGAATCAGCTCGCCGTCGGTGGTCAGCCGTACCCAGTTGGTCGTCACCGCAACGAGGTCCGGCCTGGACTCCAGCACCGCGACGCTCTTCCCGAGCCGGTCGGGATGCGACCAGTCGTCGCTGTCCTGAAATGCAACGTACTTTCCGCTCGCCTGAAGCAGGCCGACGTTCTTGCTGACGTAGGTCCCGTCGTTCCGGTCCTTGGAAACCACCCGCATGCGCTCGTCCTCGCCCGCCATGCGGCGTAGCGCCTCGAGCGTTCCATCGCTGCTGCAGTCGTCCACGACGATCAGCTCGAGGTTGCGATAGCCCTGGTTCAGAATGGACATGACTGCGGTCCCGACCAGGGGCTCGACGTTGTAGGCGGTCATGACGATCGACACGAGCGGCCCGTCCCGGCGAGGCCGGTAGCCGTCCTGGCCGGGCGGGACGGTCTCCGTGACGGTAGTCAGGGAATCGAACACGCCCGGCCTGCCGGCCCGGCTCATGCGAATCGGCCGACAGCCCGTGGCGAGGTACAGGTCGTCGAGGTGCCGGACGGCAAGCTCCGGATTGTCCGGCTCGCGTTGCTTGGTCAGGGTATACCGGAAGAACGGTAGCTGCCTGTTCACGACGTCGGGGATCCGACCCGCTTCCAGCCGGCTCATGTGATGTTCGGCGCATTCGAAGTCGCCCAGCTCGATCGCGCAACCGACGACGAGCAGCCGGGTCTCCGCATCGTCGGGCCTTGCTTCGAGATCCCCGAGCGCCTGGTCCATTGCGGCCCGGAAATCGCCGACGAGAAAGAGCATCAGCGTCGACAGCTTCCGCTTCTCTTCCCGTACCTTCTTCACCACCTGCGACGCCGGTGCCGCCGACCGACCGCGGGCGATGGAATTGACGTATCGAAACAGGAACCTCCACGGTTCGCGGGAAAAACCCAGCCGTATTGCGGTGCGACCCCGTCTCGCGACTCTCGCGAAGCGCCGGGCGACCGAACGATACGGCTCAGGAAGAGACCGAGCTTGCATGGAGCCCTACGCCGCCTGTCGGTGTTCGGCCAGGACCTCGTCGATCGGGCCCTGCGCCATGAGCCTTCCCGCGTCGAGCACCGCGCCCGTGGTACAGACCCTCTTCAGGAGGGCGGAATTCTGCGATGCGAGGACGAGGATCCCGGCCCGCTCCACGAACTCCTCGAGCCGGCGCCTCGCCTTCTCGACGAATGCGCGGTCGCCAACCCCGAGCCATTCGTCCATCAGCAGGATCTCGGGCTCGAAGCAGGTGCACACGGCAAAGGCGAGTCGCAGCCGCATGCCGGCCGAGTAGGTATGCACGGGCATCGCCAGGAAGTCGCCGAGTTCGGTGAATGCCGCGATCTCGTCCATGCGCTCGCGGACCTGCTCGGGCATGAGCCCCAGAAAGAGCCCCCGGGTCATGATGTTCTCGTACCCCGTCGCTTCGGAATCCATACCGAGCGACACGTTGAGGAGGGGAGCGGTTCGGCCGCGGCGCCACACGCGCCCGCGCGTCGGCTCGTAGGCCCCGGCGAGCACTCGCAGCAGCGTCGTCTTGCCCGCGCCGTTGGGGCCGATGAGGCCGATCCGATCGCCGTGCGCAAGGGAGAGGCTCACCTTGTCGAGCGCGCGCACCAGCAGCCGGTTGCCGGCGCCGCGGGCGATGCGCCCGCCCGTCCCATGATGCAGCAGCCGGTTCTTGAGCGACCGGGCGCTGGTGTTGTAGACGGGGAACTCGACCGTCACCGACTCGAGCCCTAGGCTGACCATCGCGTTCATACCCAGTAGGCAATCCGCCACCGGTAGCGGCGGAAGAACTCGAACGCGACGATCCATCCCCCGAGGGTGATGCCGAGCACCGCCAGCCAGGAGACCAGCCCGGGCACCTGGCCCAGCAGCGGCGCCCGCACGACCTCCACCAAGTGATAGAAAGGGTTGAGGTCGAGCACGAAGGCACGTCCGGGCATCAGCTCCGGCATCCAGATGATCGGGGTCACGAACAAGAGGACCCGCACGACGCTCGCGACGATCGGCGGCACGTCGCGGAAGCGGGCGGAGATGATCCCGAGGAGGAGACCGGCCCAGATGCCGTTGATGCAAAGGAGCGCGAGACCCGGAACGGCGAGGAGCCCCGCCCAGCCCGGCCAGACCCCGAAGATGGCGGCCACGATGACGAAGACCACCGCGTTGTGGCAAAGGACGAGCAGATTGCGCCAGAGCAGCCGATACACGTGGACCGAAAACGGCAGGCCCACGTGCTTGATGATGCCCTCGGCATTGATGAACGCATTGCAACCCTCCGTGATCACCCCGGAGATGAGCGTCCACACGACGAATCCGAGGGCGAGGAACGGCGCGTAGTCCGCAAGCTCCACCTTCCACAGCGCACCGTAGAGCGTGCCCAGCGCGGCGACGAGCAGGCCCATGCTGATGGTGAGCCAGAACGGCCCCAGCACCGAACGCCGATAGAGCCGACGGATGTCCTGCCAGCCGAGGCGACCCCAGAGGTAGCGCGCACGTGCGCCCTGGAAGAGATCGTGGAGGGCTAGGGTCGCCTGCGAGGGAGCAGCTTCCGGGGCGGGTTTCGAGGAATCGCCGAAGGCTTCTGCCGCTGCCGTTTCATCCACCGCCGGTCGAGCGCCCGCATCCATTCGCAACGTCTGCAATGACGCCCCCTCTCTCTACCCTGCGGAGCCGCGGGCGCGGCTCTCCCCGGACGATGTGGTCTACCGGTTGCTGCTGCCGAAGTGGTGATTGTAGCGGAAGCACCCGACCATCCCAAGGCAAGGCGGTGCCCCTCAACCAGGGCCGAGGCCGTCCCGTCCGCGGTGCCGGAGCCAGGGGCGGGGAGCTCTCACGCGAGAACATGAGAAAGATGCTCGGGTTCTCCGTCTCGCCGTGCGCCGTCCGTCTCAAGCCGGCGTTTGCCGAATGGCATAATTCCGGGCGGACATCGACCGGAGGAAACACGGTGACGAGGAGCAATCTGGTCCTCAGCGTACGGAATGTCGTTTCCAACGGAAACGCCAAGGCATTCGGAGCCGAGCCGGGGCCAAGCCGGTTCCTCGACGTTCCCGATGGCGAGATGCCCAATCCCGAAAGGCACAGGATCAGCCGCGCGGCCTTTCGTGACGAGGTGCTGAAGAGGGCGCGCACCGGGACCGTGGACCGGAAGACCGCGCCGAACCGGCGCGACGCGTTCACGACCGGCAACGTCCTCGTGTTCGTCCACGGCTACAACAACCGGATCGACGACATCATGGAGCGCCACAACCTGCTTCAGGCCGGACTCGGCGCCGCCGGATACAAGGGGGCGATCGTCAGCTTCGACTGGCCGAGCGACGAGTCGACGCTGAACTACCTGGAAGACCGGCGCGACGCGAAGGCCACGGCATTTCGGCTCGTGGATGATGGAATCAAGGTAATTGCGGCCCTGCAGAAGGAACGGCAGAAGCGCAAGTGCGAGATCGACGTGCATCTGCTCGGCCATTCGACGGGCGCGTACGTGATTCGGGAAGCGCTCTCGGATGCCGAGCAGCACGCGTCGATATCCAGCGGCAACTGGACCGTCAGCCAGGTCGCGTTCATCGGGGCCGACATATCGGCGAGCTCGATGTCCGCGGACAACAGCAAGTCCCAGGCTCTGTTCCGTCACGCGGTACGCATCACCAACTACTCGAGCCGATTCGACCGGGCGCTCAAGATATCGAACGTCAAGCGCCTGGGCACCGCCCCGCGCGTGGGGCGGGTCGGCCTGCCGGCGGACGCGCACTCGAAGTGCGTCGACGTGGATTGCAGCGCGTACTGGTCGGCCCTGCCGGAGCCGTCCGACGATTTCATCGGCGACTTCACCCATTCGTGGCACTTCGGAGACCCGCTGCTCGCCGAGGATCTCGCGCACACGATCGAGGGA
>JAJECB010000283.1 GCA_022822245.1 Gammaproteobacteria bacterium | reverse complement strand
CCGATGAAGCAGTCGTCCTCGATGATGGTGGGGCTCGCCTGGAGGGGCTCCAGCACCCCGCCGATGCCCACACCCCCCGAGAGGTGCACGTTCTTCCCGATCTGGGCGCACGAGCCGACCGTCGCCCAGGTGTCGACCATGGTGCCCGAATCGACCCACGCCCCGAGGTTCACGTAGGACGGCATCAGCACCACTCCCGGTGCGATGTAGGCGCCGTACCGGGCGTACGCGGGCGGCACCACGCGGACCCCGGACGCCCGGAGCTCCGCCTCGTCCAGACCCGCGAACTTGAGCGGGACCTTGTCGAAGAACCGGGTCACCCCGCCGCGCATGAGCTCGTTGTCCCGAAGCCGGAACGAGAGGAGCACCGCCTTCTTGGTCCACTCGTGCACCGTCCACTCGCCGTCGATCTTCTCGGCGACCCGGATCTCGCCGCGATCGAGCATCGCGAGGGTGGACTCCACCGCGTCGGAGACCGCGCGCTCCGCCTTTCCGGGCGCGATGTCGGCGCGACGCTCGAAGGCGTCCTCGATGGTGCGTTGCAGGTCGTTCATGTCGTCGGGATCCTCGTCAGGGTTCGGTGCGATCGGTGACGGCCGAGCGCCCATGCGACGTGCTCGCGCACGAGGGCGGACGGGTGGGCGCTCCGGGTGCGGAGGGCGCCGATCACCCCCGGCGTCGTCGGGGCGTTGCCGAGCGCCACCGCGACGTTGCGGAGCCACCGCTCGTGGCCCAGCCTCCGGATGGCCGAGCCCTCAGTGTAGCGTTCGAAGTCCGCCTCGTCCCACGCGAAGAGCTCGACGAGGGGGGAGCGGTCCAGGCGGTGCCGCGGCGCGAAGCCGGGCTCGGCGGCGCTGGCCGCGAACCGGTTCCACGGGCACACGAGCTGGCAGTCGTCACAGCCGAAGACGCGGTTGCCGACCGCGGGCCGGAGCTCGACGGGAATCGGGCCGGGATGCTCGATCGTGAGGTAGGCGATGCACCGGCGGGCGTCGAGCTCGCGGGGAGCCACGATTGCGCCGGTCGGGCAGGCGTCGATGCACGCCCGGCAACGCCCGCAGTGGTCCGCCGGGCGGTTGCCGACGGGAAGGGGAAGGTCGGTGTAGAGCTCGCCGAGGAAGAACCAGGAGCCCGCCCCCGCGTCGATGAGGTTGGTGTGCTTCCCGATCCAGCCGAGACCCGCGTCCCGGGCGAGGGCCCGCTCGAGGACCGGAGCGCTGTCGACGAACGCCCGGTAGCCGAAGGGGCCCACGTGCTCGCCGATCCGGTCCGCGAGCCGCTGGAGGCGCCGGCGCATGAGGCGGTGGTAGTCGCGTCCGAGCGCGTAGCGGGCGACGTAGCCCGCCGCCCGGTCCGCGAGGGCCTCGTCGGCGGGCCGGGCCGCGTCCCCCGGCCAGTAGTCCATGCGCACCGAGATGACGCGCAGGGTCCCGGGCACGAGGTCGGCGGGCCGGCTGCGCTTTGGCCCGTGCCGGGCCATGTAGCCCATCTCGCCGTGCCGCCCGGCCGCGAGCCAGTTGACGAGACGGGTCTCGTCCTCGGAGAGGTCGATTCCCGCGATCCCCGCCCGGCTGAAGCCGAGCTCAGCGGCCCATTGCCCGATGAGCGCCGGCAGGGCATCGAGCCGGCCGGCGGCGCCCGTCGAATGGCGGTCGCCGGAATCGGCGGTCCGGTCCTGGTTGAGCGGCATGGCGTTCGTCGGGGGGCTCCAGTCGCGGGCGACGATACCAGCCCCCGCGCGCCGGATCGACGAGGCAGGCGGCGGACGCCATCGCGTGCGGGCATTCTTTCCGCGGGGACCGCGGCCGGCCCTTGCCGCGGCGCGGGCCGGAAAGCCCCGCTCCCGCGGTGGCCCCGAAGAAATTCCCGCTCCACGCCGAACGGACGATCTCCAAGGGATACCGTTCCCGCATCGCGAATGGCCCTTGAATCGGGATTCGTGGCCGTAGGACGCAAAGAGTGTCGCGGGCGCGGCGCGGGCCGTCGGGGAAGGGTCCGGCGGCGGGCGGGCCGGTATCGGCGGCCGCGTCTTTTGGCTATCCTTGCCGGTTGAGGATTCCTTCCCCGACATCGTTCCCTCCCGAGAGACCGCATGAGCCCCAGCACGAGCCCCAATCGCCCCCACATCCTCGCGCTGCCGGGCGACGGCATTGGGCCGGAGGTGATCGCGCCCGCCCTGGGGGTCCTGCGCCGGATGTCGGAGATCGCCGACTTCGATGCCGAGATCGAGGAGGGTCTGCTCGGCGGCGCGGCCTACGAGGCGACCGGGAAGCCGCTCCCCGACGAGACGCTCGCGAGCGCCCGGTCGGCCGACGCGGTGCTCATGGGGTCCATCGGCGGGCCGCAATGGGACGCGCTCGACCGCGACCTCCGCCCCGAGCGCGGATTGCTCGGGCTGCGGTCGGAGCTCGGACTCTTCGCGAACCTTCGTCCCGCGGTCCTCTATCCGCAGCTCGCCGACGCGTCCACCCTTCGCTCCGACGTGGTGGCCGGCCTCGACATCCTCATCGTGCGCGAGCTCACCGGGGGCATCTACTTCGGCACCCCGCGGGGCATCGAGACCATGGAGGGAGGCGAGCGCCGGGGAGTCAACACCCTCGTCTACACCGAGTCCGAGATCGAGCGCATCTGCCGGGCCGCGTTCGAGGCGGCGCGCCGGCGGTCCGGTCGCGTGTGCTCGGTGGACAAGGCCAACGTCCTCGAGGTGAGCGAGCTGTGGCGCGAGGTGGCGGAGCGCGTGGGCGAGGAGTACGAGGACGTGGAGCTCGGCCACATGTACGTGGACAACGCGGCGATGCAGCTCGTGCGCGACCCGAAGCAGTTCGACGTGATCGTGACCACCAACATGTTCGGCGACATCCTCTCGGATCTGGCGTCGATGCTCACCGGCTCCATCGGCATGCTCCCGTCCGCCTCGCTCGACGCCGGCGGAAAGGGTCTCTACGAGCCGTGCCACGGGTCCGCTCCCGACATCGCGGGGCGCGATGCGGC
>JAJECB010000442.1 GCA_022822245.1 Gammaproteobacteria bacterium | reverse complement strand
GAGCCATCCTGAACAGCTCGATTTCGGGTGTCAACACCGGCCCAACCAAGCCTTCGTGAGAGGTCGTTCCGGACAATTACGTGTGGAAACAATATGTTGTAGGGTCCTGATGTCCAGACTGATTTGTGGCTACTCGGTAGGCCTAGCCCGCAGCCGGTGGTCCTGACTGCCCGTCTCGGTGATAGCCGGCTCGTGCTTCCGCTCGCGTCCGGCGTTTCGACGGTGATTGCGCGACTCGATCCCGTGCCCTGGCCCGGGCTCCGGCCCGCGCCCGGGTTCGCCGAGCCGCAGCGCGAGACCACGGAGCCGGTACGCGGCACGCGCCGGGGCGAGCGGGCCGCGGACGGGACCATCGTCACCGAGATCCGCGACGACCTTGGGCGTGTCTTCAATCCGGCCACCGGACTCGGCACCGAAAGCAGCGTTTGCCAGCGCTACGAGATCCGGCCCTCGGACCCGCTCTCCGCCCGCCTGCAGGCACGCTGGACCCAACGGATCGAGCGGACCGGCTGGAGGGTGGTGACCGAGTCCGTCACGAGCATGCACGCCGACGAGCAGGCGTTCCATCTCTCGGCGCGCCTCGAGGCGTACGAGAACGATGCGCTCGTTTTCGAACGCGCCTGGAAAGAGGCGATTCCCCGAGATCACCAGTAGAAATGAGGAGATCGGACATGAGCAACGACATCGATCGCGCTCGTTTGCGAGCGCTCTGCAACGACCGGTCCCACGGTCGAATCTCGCGGCGCACCTTCTTGGCCGGCGCGAGCGCACTGGGGTTCACGATGACCGCGGGCGGCGTTCTGACCCCGCTGGCGCTCGCGGCGACGCCGAAACGCGGCGGCCGGATGGTCCTGGCCATGGGGCACGGCGCCACCTCCGACACCACCGACCCCGCCACCTTGGTCAACGGCTACCAGTGGACCCTGTCCTACGCGATGACGAACACGCTGACCGAGATCGACGCGGACATGAAGGTCATCCCGTCTCTGGCGGAGAGCTGGGAGTCGTCGCCGGACGCCGCCCGCTGGACCTTCCGGCTGCGAAAGGGGGTCGAGTTCCAGAACGGGCGTTCCTTCACCGCCGCGGACGTGATCGCCTCGGTCCGCCACCACATGGGCGAAGCCTCCAAGTCCTTCATCAAGCCGATCGTCGACGAAATCGAGAGCATGCAGGCCGACGGCGACCATGTGGTCTCGTTCACGCTGAAGTCGGGAGACGCGGATTTTCCGTTCTCGCTGGACTCCGCCGGGTTCTGCATCTATCCCGCGCGTCCCGACGGCACCATGGATTGGGAATCCCGGGCCGGCACCGGCGGATACATCCTGAAGGAGTACGATCCGGGCGTGCGCGCGTCGCTCGAGCGGAACCCGAACTACTGGAACGAAGACCGTGCGTTTGCCGACGAGGTCGAGTTTCTCACCGTCGCGGATCCAGCCGCACGCACCAGCGCTCTCATCAGCGGCTCGGTGGACGCGATCGATCAGGTTGATCTGAAGACTGCTTCTTTGCTTGCGCGCAAGCCGGGGATCCACGTCGAGGAGGTGTCCGGTCCTCTTCACTACACCTTCCCGATGCGTACCGACATCGCGCCGTTCGACAACAACGACGTCCGGCTCGCCCTCAAGCACGCGATCGACCGGCAGGAGATTCTGGACAAGATCCTTCACGGTCACGGCTCCATCGGGAACGACACTCCGATCGGGCCGTCGTACCGGTATCACGCGAGCGACGTGGAGCCGTTTCCGTACGATCCGGACAAGGCGAAGTACCACTTCGACAAGGCCGGGCTCGGCAAGGTGACGTTCGATCTGAGCGCCGCCGATGCGGCGTTCGCCGGTGCGGTGGACGCCGCCGTCCTGTACCGGGAGCACGCGGCGAAGGCAGGCATCGACATCAACGTCGTTCGCGAGCCCAATGACGGGTACTGGTCGAACGTCTGGATGAAGAAGCCGTGGGGCGCGTGCTACTGGGGCGGATACGCGACCGAGAACGAGATGTTCACGACCGGGTACTCGGCCGGGGCCGCCTGGAACGACACCTTCTGGACCGACGAAGAGTTCGAGAAGCTGCGTCTCGCCGCCCGCGCGGAGCTCGACGAGGACGAGCGCCGGGCGATGTACACGCAGATGCAGCGGATCGTCCGCGACCGGGGCGGGGTGGTGGTCCCGATGTTCGCGAATGCGGTGATGGCGAGGAACGACAAGGTAGCGCACGGGAAGCTGTCGCCGAAGGCCGCCTTCGACGGGCGCCGGATCATCGAGCGCTGGTGGGTGCTGTGAGGGTCTGAGAAAAGTCCCTTGGCGCCCGGTCCGACATGCCGCGCCCACGGACCGGGCGCCGAGGGGGGTACGCTAGCCCGCATATCTCACCGATGTCCTGCTGCGGACACCAATCTGCTTGCGGTAGCGGGCCGTACTCCCTCAAGCCGCTTCGACGTAGTGCCGACTACGCCTTCAGCAGCGCGAAGCGCTCTTTCGGTCCGTGCGCCTTGTCACCGCGGCATCTTGACGCCCTCGCGACGAAAGTTGGTGAGATATGCGGGCTGGACCGTCGGGTGGCTGGGACCGGCGAGGCGCGTACGAAGCCACCCGAGCTCATTCGACCCCCGGCGTGCCGTACCGGTAGCAGCCTCGTACCTCTCGTCCACGAAACGGCCTTGCAAACTTGACTCACCTGTCAATCTCCGACGGATGCGCTCCCGGAGCCCGGCGAAGAACTCGGGACGGGCGGCGCAGCTCCGCTGCACGGGCTCGACGATGCTGCCGGCATTCCTTTGCTGAGAAGGTGCCCGGGAGGGTGCCCAATCGGCGTCGCCCTCACTTCTCCCTCTTCGGAGGTGACCGCGCAGTCCCTGGGGCACGGCGCTTGGCGAGCTCTCGGTACAGGGCCTCGGGGCTCGTCCCGAGCTCGCTCGCGACCGTCTTCCAGGTGCCGCGCGGCGGGACCCCGCCGCCGTGCCAGGCGATCCAAGCGTCGAGGCGGTCCGCGACGGTGCGAAGGGAGAGAATCTCGGCGCGAAGACGCGTCGTCTGAAGCTCGTGCGCGAGGTGGTGTGCGAAGGACTCGGCAAACCCGGGATCCGAGGCGAGAAGCATACGCACGCTCGATCTCGCGATGGCAAGCGTGCGCGTCGGCGCGACGGCTACGCCGTCGCAGTGGTAGCGCGCGGAGAACACGGACGCCTCCGCGAGAACCGCGTTCGGGAGGGCGCGTTGCAGCACGAGGGGTCCCCCGTCCGCGCGGTGACGGACGAGGTGCGCCTCGCCGGCCACCACGAGGTGGAGCACCGAGACCTCGTCACCGCGGCGAAAGATGGGCGCGCCGGAGGCGAACTCTCTTTCCGCCGGGTCGAGGCGGTGAAGTCGATCGAAGAGGGACATGAACCTGACAGCTATCATGTGCGAGCGGTTCGTGTCCAGGCACGATGCACCGGGGCCGACCTCGGAGCGTCCGCATGAAACGCATTGTGAATCGCATCCTGAACCGCATCCCAATCGTCGTCGCATCGGTCACGTTGTGCGCCGCGCCGTCGGGCGAGGCCGCGGAAACCGGGCCATCGCGCTACGCGGGTGAA
>JAJECB010000029.1 GCA_022822245.1 Gammaproteobacteria bacterium | reverse complement strand
GGGCCGCCGCGCGGGCCGCCCGCGACGCGGTCGAGCCTTACGACGACCTTCATGCCTCGGCCGATCTCCGGCGTCATCTCGTCGAGGTGCTGGCCCGGCGGGCGCTCGAGGCCGCCCGGCGGCGCGCACGGGAGGAGGCCGCGCGAGGGGCTCCGGAGCGCGCGGCATGAGCGGAGGGCGGACCATCCGCGTCATCGTGAACGGCACGCGCTTCGAGCGCGAAGTCGAGCCCCGGCGCCTCCTCGCCGACTTCCTGCGCGAGGACCTCGGCCTTACCGGCACCCACGTCGGCTGCGAGCACGGGGTGTGCGGCGCGTGCACCGTCCTCCTCGACGGCGACAGCGCGCGGTCGTGCCTCACCCTCGCGGTGCAGGCGGACGGGGCGGAGGTGGAGACCGTGGAAGGGCTCGGCACCATGGACGCCCTCCATCCGCTCCAGCGCGCGTTCCGCGAGCATCACGCGCTCCAGTGCGGGTTCTGCACCCCGGGGATGCTGATGACCGCGCTCGACCTGCTCCGCAAGCACCCTTCGCCGAACGAAGCCGAGATCCGCGACGGCCTGTCCGGCAACCTCTGCCGGTGCACCGGCTACGAGCACATCGTGCGGGCGGTGCGGGCGGCGGCGGTGGAGACCACGGCTGCGACGTCGGAGGCCGCAGGCGCAACGTCGGGGCGGGAAGCCGGCGACGACGGGGGCCGCGGAGGCGACCCCGCATGACCGCGCCCGTCGAGCTCCGGCCGGGGCTCATCGGGGCCCGGGTGCAGCGCGTCGAGGACCCGCGCCTCCTCACCGGCCGCGGCCGCTACGTGGACGACCTCCGCCGGCCGGGCACCCTCCACGTCGCGCTGTGCCGGAGCGACGAGAGCCACGCCCGGATCACCGGCATCGACACCTCCGCCGCGGCCCGCGGCCCCGGCGTCGCCGCGGTGGTCACCGCCGCCGACCTCGAGGGAACCTTCCGCCCCCTCCGGGCGACATCCCGCATGCCGAGCTACCAGGCGACGGAGCTCCCGGTGCTCGCCGGCGCGACGGTCCGGTACGCCGGCGAGCCAGTGGCGGCGGTCGTCGCGGAGGACCGCTACCTCGCCGAGGACGCGGCGGAGCTCGTCGCGATCGGCTACGAGCCGCTCCCCGCCGAGATGGACCCCGAGGCGGCCCTCGACCCCGGCGCCCCCCGCCTCCACGAGGAGCTCGCGAGCAACGTCATCGTCGACCGCGAGTTCGCGCGCGGGGATCCCGAAGCGGGCCTCGCACGCGCCGCGGCACGCGTCTCGGGCTGCTTCCGGATGGGCCGCAAGACCCCCGCCGCGCTCGAGAATCGGGGCTATCTCGCCGAGTACGACGAAGGCCGGCGCATCCTCACCCTGCACTCGTGCACCCAGGTCCCGGGGATCGTCCGGGACGTGCTCGCGGAGGCGCTGGACCTGCCCGGCCACCGCCTCCGGGTGGTGGCGCCGGACGTCGGCGGCGGCTTCGGAGCGAAGGTCTCGCTCTACCGCGAGGAGGTGCTCGTCGCGATCCTCGCCCTCCGCCTCGGGCGGCCCGTCAAGTGGATGAGCGACCGGCGCGAGGACCTCATGTCCACCACCCAGGCGTTCGACGAGGTGGTCCGGGCGGAGCTCGGGGTCGCCGAGGACGGGGCGATCCTCGCCCTCCGGGCCGAGATCGTCGGGGACACGGGCGCCTATTCGGTCTATCCGTGGACCGCCGCGGTCGAGCCGGTGCAGGTCGCGGCCTTCCTCTCCGGACCCTACCGGGTGCCCGAGTACCGCGGCCGGGTGCGGGCGGCGGCGACCCCGAAGCCGCCGACCGGCGCCTACCGGGGGGTCGGCCGCCCGCCCGCGGTGTTCGCGATGGAGCGGCTCCTCGACATGGCCGCCCGCCGCCTCGGCATGGACCCGAGGGACATCCGCCGGCGAAACCTCGTCCGCGACGACGAGTTCCCCTACCGGGCGCCCTCCGGCCTGGTCTGGGACCGGGCCGCGTTCACGGAGTGCCTGGAGCGGGCCTGCGAGACCATCGGGTACGACGAGCTCCGCGCGATGCAGGCGGCGGCCCGGGCGGAGGGCCGGCGGGTCGGCATCGGACTCGCCTCCTACGCGGAGCTGACCGGGGTGGGGTCGCGCATCGCGGTCGCCCCCGGGATGCCCATCAACACGGGAACGGAGAGCGCCGCCATCCGCATCGACTCGACGGGCATGGTGACCGCCACCTTCGGCGTCGCCTCCCAGGGCCAGGGGATCGAGACCACCCTCGCCCAAGTGGTCGCGGAGGAGCTCGGGGCGCGGCTCGAGGAGGTCGAGATCCTCCACGGCGACAGCGCCGCCCTCGCGCACACCACCGGCACCTACGCGAGCCGCAGCACCATCCAGGCGGGGGGCGCGGCGATGGTGTGCGCGCGGGCCCTCAAGGAGAAGGTGATCGAGGCCGCCTCGCATCTCATGGAGGCGGCGCCCGCGGACATCGAGGTCGTAGGCGGGGTCATCACGGTCGCGGGAACGGACCGGCGCATGACGTTCCGCGAGCTCGCCCGCGCGGTCTACACCGAGATGGGCCGGCTCCCGCGGGAGGTGCGCGAGCGGATCCACCTGGAGGTGAACGGGGTCTACGACCCCTTCTGGGGCACGACCTCGCCCGCGACCCACGCGGCCCTGGTCGAGGTCGACCCCGAGACCTTCGAGGTCCGGGTGCTCCGCTACGCGGTCGCGGAGGACTGCGGCCGGGTGATCAACCCCCTCGTCGCGGACGGGCAGGTGCACGGCGGGGTGGCCCAGGGGATCGGGGCGGCGCTCCTCGAGGAGGTGGTGCACGACCAATCCTCGGGCCAGCTCCTCACCGCGAGCTTCGTCGACTACCTGGTCCCTTCGGCGGCGGAGATCCCGTCGATGGAGGTGGAGCACCTGGAGACCCCGGCCGAGAACAACCTGGGCGGCTTCCGCGGGATCGGCGAGGGGGGCACCATCGGGGCGCCCGCCGCGATCGCGAACGCGGTCGCGGACGCCCTCGGGGTCGAGATCGAGGAGCTGCCGGCGACCCCGGAGCGGCTCTTCCGGCTGGTCGGCGGCAAGCGGCCGCAGCCCCCGCTCACCCCCCGGCCACCCGCCCGCGGCGGGCGGCCCCACCGGTCGCGGCGGCGGCGGTGAGGTCAGTGTCGGCGCGGGCCGAACCGCACCACGTTGCCCGTCAAGGCCTCGTCGCGTTCACCGGCGTCGGCCGGTGCCGGCGCGGCCCCCGAGTCCCGCGGATCATCCTGAGCGGTGGCGAGATGGGGCCGCAGCCCGCTTCGATAGCCCGGAACCAGCTCGGCGAGGAGCTCTTCCAGTTGCTCTTCGTCGAACGCGTCGCACGCATCCCGAAGTTCCGCGAGCCGTTCCGACAACCGGGCCCGCTCCGCCGACTCTCCCCGCACGAGCAGGATCTTGTCGTGTCCCGTCGAATCGAGCGACTCGTTGGGGTGAAACAGCACCTCGGAGAGCTTCTCCCCCGGTCGGGAACCGATGAACTCGATGGCGATGTCCTCGCCGGGAACCTTCCCGGAGAGCCGGATCATCTGCTCGGCGAGATAGAGGATCCGCACCGGCTCACCCATGTCGAGCACGAATACCTCCCCGCCCCGCCCGAGCGCGGCCGAGGCCATGACGAGCTGACACGCCTCGGGAATCGTCATGAAGTAGCGTTCCATCTTCGGGTCGGTCACGGTGACCGGACCGCCCCGCGCAATCTGCTCGCGAAAGAGCGGGACCACGCTGCCGGCGGAGTCGAGCACGTTTCCGAACCGCACCGCGATGAGTCGCGTCGAAGGCGACGCGTTGTCGACGGCGCGGCAGATCGTCTCCGCGAGCCGCTTGCTCGCGCCCATCGCATTCGCGGGGTCGACCGCCTTGTCGCTCGAAACGAGCACGAAACGGTCGGCGGAGTGCCTCGCCGCCACCTGTGCCACCGTCTGCGTGCCGAGGGCGTTCACCCGGACCGCCTCGCGCAGGTGGCTCTCGAGGATGGGCACCTGCTTGTAGGCCGCCGCGTGAAACACGACCTCGGGGCCGTAGCGCTCGAAGACCCGCTCGATGGCGGCTTCGTCGCAGACGTCGGCGAGGACCATCGAGCAGGCAAGCGCCGGATGGGCATCGCTCAGCTCGAGCTGGATCCGGTGAAGATTGAACTCGCTGATGTCCACGATGAGGAGGCGAGCGGGCTCGAGGTGTGCAATCTGGCGGCACAGCTCGCTTCCGATGGAGCCGCCCCCACCGGTAACGAGGATTGCGCGTCCGGCGAGCTCGCCGCGCATGGCGGGCCAATCGAGCACGACCGGCTTCCGGTCCAGGAGGTCCGCGACAGCCACCTCCCGGAGCTCGCTGGCTGCAAGACGGCCCGAGACGACGTCCTGCAACCGGGGAACCGTCCGGATCGGAACGTTCGAGCGCTCGCAGAGCTCGACGATCCTCCGCATCTCGGCGGCGCTCGCGGACGGTATCGCGATGGCGACGACCTCGGCTCCGGCCCGCGCGACGATGTCGGGGATGCGGCTGCAGGGTCCGAGGACGCGGACGCCGTGAACGTCCCTTCCCCTCTTCTCGCGCGCGTCGTCGACAAAGCCCACCGGGAGGTATCCGCTGTTCGGGTCGCGCCGCAGCTCGCGCACGAGCATCTCTCCCACCGCGCCCGCACCGACGATGAGCGTCCGTCTCGAATGCGCCGGAGACCGTGTCCGGTCGCGCAGCCAGCGGTAGGCCAGCCTCGGACCGCTCAGGAAGGCGACGAGCAGTCCGGCGAAGAGCGGAAATGAAGCGCGGGGGACATCGGACATCCGGGTCAGGAGGAACGCGGCGAGTGCGCAGAGGGCCACCCCGACGACGACGGCCTGGATAATCCGAACGAGGTCGGGGACCGACGCGAAGCGCCATACACCGCGATAGAGGCCGAAGTACAGGAACACCGAACCCTGAACGATGACGATCACCGGCAGCAGCCGGAGCGCCTGAGCGAGAACCTCTTCCGGAATCACCCCGAGGTTGAAGCGCAGCCAGAACGCCCCCAGCCACGCCGTCGGGATCATCAGGAGGTCATGGACGAAGGCGGTTCCTCGCGAGCGAAGCCGGGCGGCAATGGATGCGAAGATCACGTTCCGGCCCCAACCCTTCGTTCGAGGCCCGTGACGGCGAGGATGAGAACGGCATACCCGGCCACCCACGCACCCAGCAATCCCGTCTGCACGCCGACCGAGACCCCCTGCGCCACCACCGCGGAGACCGCGCAGAGGAGCATCAGGGCGTACTCGCGGACGACGGTCTTTCGATGTCCCCAGCCGAGCAGCACGAGCCGCTGGTAGAAGTGGCTTCGATGCGATTGCCACGGCTTCTCGCCGGCGAGGACCCGGCGCGCGAGGGTGGCGGAGGCATCGACGATGAACGGCGAGAACACGAGGACCGAGACCCACAACGGAACGGACGCGGCACGCTCGGCCCACAGCATCCCCACCGCGGCGAGGAAGCCGAGGAGCGACGAACCGACGTCACCCATGAAGATCTTCGCGGGCGGGAAGTTGAACAGGAGGAACCCGAGAGACGCCGCCGCGACGATGAGGCTCGCGGCGACAATCGGGGCCGTGCCGCCGCCGACACAAAGCGCCGCGAGGGTGGTGAACCCGATCACCGCCATTCCACCTGCGAAACCGTCCATTCCATCCATGAAATTGTAGAGGTTCACCACCCACGCCACGAACAGCACCGTGAACACGGGGCCCGCGACGGTGCCGAGCTCCAGCACCCCTCCGGGGAAGGCGAGCCCTTCGGCCGGCAGACCGGAGAGCACCACGCATCCACCCGCGGCAAGATGAACGACGATCCGGATCGCGGGGGAGACCGGGCGGACGTCGTCCGCGAAAGAGACGCAGACCGTCAGAAAGACCCCCGCAAGCACCCATCCGTACGCCGGTCCGGATCCGGATTCGAGCCCGAGTCCGGGCGTTTCCATGATTGTTCCGATGAGGAGCCCGGCCGCGAGGCCCGAGAAGATCGCGATCCCACCGGCCCTGGACACGGGGCGATCATGCAGGGAACGCACCCCGGGACGATCGACGAACCATCGGCCCGGCCCGCGAGACGCGAGCCAACCGGCACCGACTGCCGTGGTGGTGAACGCGATTCCCACCGCGAGTGCGATCACCATCCACGCTCCCGACGACATCGGCAGGGTCAGAGTTCGTGCCGGGCGGACCGTCGCGGGGCGCGTCGTTTCGCGGCGCGCCGGTCGCGAACCGTTCCGCGTTGGCATCTCCACCTGACGGGCATGACCAGCACCCTGAAGCCGAGCCGCGCGCTCGTGGAAGTCGCGGTATTCTGCCACGGCGGTTCCACGAGCGAAGGAGGAAGCGCCATGGCGATGAAAGGGCGGGGCGGTTCCGATGGTGGGTTCCGGCGCGAGCGGACCGTGGATGAATCGCAAGCCATGACCGCCGCCCGGGCGCACGGGCTTGGCGAGAAGCGGTTCGCGGTCATCCTCGGCGCGACCAGCATCGTCGGCCGGTACCTCGCAAGGCGCCTCGCCGACGGAGGCTTCGAGGGATGGTGCGTCAGCCGGCGCGCGAACCCGGCCCCCTACGAACCGCCGCCGGGATTTCGCTGGCGGGACCTGACCGAGGACACGATCGCGAGCGCTCCCGCCCCCTCGACCTGGCTCTCCCTCATCCCGATCCCGGCCCTGCCCAGACTCGCGGCCGGCGGCGTCCGCCAAGGGGAGCGGCTGGTCGCGCTCAGCACCTCCAGCGCCCGCTTCAAGGTAGCGAGCTCCGACCCGGCAGAGCGCCGCCTCATGGAGGCGGTGAGACGGGCCGAAGAGGAAGTCCGGAAGACCTGCGAGGAGCGGGCGACGGCCTGGACCGTCTTCCGGCCGACCCTCGTCTACGACCCCGGACACGACCGCAACGTGACCATGATCGCGACGGTGGTGCGGCGCTTCGGGGTCTTCCCGATCGTCTGGCCGGGGCTCGGAGGCCGCCAGCCGATTCACGCCGACGACGTCGCGCAGGCGATGACCGCCGCCCTCGGCGCGCCCGGCGCATCGAACCGGCTCCTCGACCTCCCGGGAGGCGAGACGTTGACCTATCGCGAGATGGTCCGGGCCGTCTTTCGGTCGCTCGGAAAGCGGCCGATCCTCATCTACCTGCCCCTCGGACTCGTCCGTTTCGCATTCCGGGCGTGGCGGGCGGCATCGGGAGCGGAGTACAGCGCGGCGAGCTTCGAACGGATGAACGCCTCCCTCACCCTCGACCCGGGTCCGGTACGCGACGTGCTCGGAATCACCTGCCGGCCCTTTCGCCCCGAGTTTCCCGCGCCGCCCGATCCCGGGGAGCCTTCTCGGAGAGCGGCGGACTAGGGCGGCGGATGACGATCGCCGGCGCCTTCGGGCACCGACCGGTCGCATCCATCATCCTGGATTCAGTACCCGCATCGGCGGGAAGCGGCAGGGTCTCGCAAGTCGCCGTCGGGCGTACCGGACGCTCCCGCGGGGGGACTCCGGGGAGAGGCTCCGGTGGCCCAGGCGCGGCGCCGCCGCTGGCTCGGCCCTCTGCCCCCTCGCCACCGGAACGCCGCGCCGTAGGCCCGAGTCCCGATCGCGCCGGGGCAAACTCCGATGCGATTCGCGCGAAATGGCCGATGCGGAGGCCCCTGCGCCCCTGCGCCCGTGCGACTCTTTCGTTTCCGCAACGCGGTTTGGGGCGCGGACATGCGTGTGTTACCGTCGAACGCCACGGTCCGCCGGAGGCCACCCGGCCGCATCGGGAGGGTAACCGATGAGCTCGTCCATCCTGTCGCCGGCCGCGGTTGAGTACCCGAGCTCCGACGGCAAACCGATGGCGGAGAACGACGCCCAGCGCATCGCCATCATGTACGCCATCGGAAGCCTCGAAATCCACTTCGCGCACCGACCGGACGTATACGTGGCCGGAGATCTCCTCATCTACTACGAAGAAGGCAACCCGAGGGCGTCGGTCGCGCCGGACGCGTTCGTGGTGTTCGGAGCTGAAGACCACCTGCGCCAGACGTACAAGCTGTGG
>JAJECB010000441.1 GCA_022822245.1 Gammaproteobacteria bacterium | reverse complement strand
CGATGCGCGTACTGGATCGCGTAGACCTCCCAGGTGTCGTCGCCGCTCATGAATCACCTGCCTCCGTTCTCGGGCCGCGGGCCGCCGGCGTGGGGCGGGCCGGACGGTGCGCGGCGAGGCGCCGGCGCGCCCGCCCTCCGGGCGCGGCGCCCCCGGGGTACCGCCGGGGCAGGTGGCAACATCACGCGGCGACCGCGATCGGCTGGGGCACGAGGGGCGAGTCCGCGGGGACCACCCGGCCCGCCCGCATGCACCAGGCGGGCACCACGAGCCGCTCCGCGACCACCTCCTCGCCGCTGTTGTCGGTGAGCCGGAAGCGGCCGGCGAGCACCTCGAGAACGCTCACGTCCGCCTCTCGACCGGGCTGCAAGGTCCCGATCTCGTCCTCCATGCGGAGCATCTTCGCGGGGTTCGCGGTCACCGTCGCGACCACTTCGTCGAGGTCCATCCCGAGGGCGAGGAGCTCGCTCATGGCGACCGTGAGGTTGAAGGGGGCGACCCCGAAGAAGGGGTTGTCGGACCGCTCGCCCTCGCTCATTCGCCCTCCCGGCGCCCGCACGTTGTACCCGTGCATGTCCGCCCCGAGGGTCCAGGGCCGGATGCCGGCGTCGATGGCGCGGCGCGCCATGTCGAAGCTGAAGTGCGAGCCGTGGCCGACGTCCACCTTGACCCCGCGGGCGAGGGCTTCCTCGATGATCGGGTGGACCTTCCCCGTCTCGCCGGAGACGAAGCCGCCCGGATGGCGGGTGAAGGGGTGGGCGAGGACGTCGCCCGCGTCGAGCAGGGGGACGACCTCGCGCACGTAGGCGTCGGCGTCGATCGCGACCCCGTCCTTGAGCGGCCAGAGCTGCCCGAGGTGGACGTAGACCGGGATCCCCGCCGGCCGGGAGATCTCCTTGGCGAGCTTGATCACCTCGACCCCCCAGCGCGACGCGCCGCCGATCTCCGCGTGGGCCTTGATCCCCTTGACGAGGCCGCGGTTCTCCTCGATCGCCCGCACGGTGTGCTCGACGTTCACCCCGTCCGGGCCGTAGAGCTCGGGGTACCGGTGGCCCTCGAGCCCCCCGACGAGATAGGTGGAGATGAAGCACAGGACCCGGCTTCGGGCCCGCTCCGCGACGTAGTGCCGGAACCCGGGGATGGTCATGCAGCTCGGGCCGCCCTGGTCGACGAGGGTGGTGACCCCGGACCCGACTCCGACGAGGTCGGGTTCGAGCCCGAACTTGCCGGTGACGTGCTCGTACACGTGGGCGTGGGTGTCGATGAGACCGGGCACCACCAGCTTGCCGGTCGCGTCGATCCACCGGGGGGCGCTCTCGCGCGGCAGCTCGGCCTCCACCGCGGTGACCCGGCCGTCCCGGATCCCGAGGTCGAAGCGTCCCGAGCGCCCCGCCGCGGGGTCGATCAGCGTGCCGCCGGTGACGATGACGTCGTGGGTGTGGGCCACCATCCGCTTCCTCCCTTCGCCGCCCGTCCGGGCCGCCTCGCCGGGCGGCCGCGGCGCGGTGCGTTCTACGGTCTGCCGGCATAATACTCCCATCGCAGGAGCACGACGGGCGAGGCGATGGCGGCGTCATGACGAAGACGGGGGGCGGCATCGGCGCGAGCGTCGAACGGATCGAGGACTCGCGTCATCTCCACGGCGAGGGGGAGTTCGTCGCCGACCTCCGACTCCCCGGCACCCGCGACGTGGCCTTCGTGCGGAGCCCGCTCGCCCACGCCCGGGTGCGCGGGGTGAGGAAGCCCGCCGGTCGCGAGGCGGACGTGTTCGCGCCGGCGGACCTCGAGGGGGTCTCCCCCATCCACGCCCCCTCCGCCCTCCCCGGGTTCAAGCGCTCGCGCCAGCCGGTCTTCGCCGCGGACCGGGTGCGGCACGTGGGGGAGATCCTCGCCGCCTGCGTGGCCGAGGACCGGGCGGCCGCCGAGGACCTCGCGGAGGCGGTGGGGCTCGACCTCGAGGAGCTGCCGGCCGTGCACGATTCGCGGCAGGCCCGCGACCCCGCCGCGCCCCTCCTCCACGACGAGTGGGGGGACAACGTGTTCCTCGAATCGGTGACCGGCTCGGACCTCGGCGCGCTGCGCGACGAGGCGGCGGTCTCCGTCACCCGCACCTTCCGCACCGCCCGGCAGTGCATGTCGCCCCTCGAGGGGCGGGCGGTGGTCGCGTGGCGGGACCGGCGCCAGGACATGCTGGTCGTCTGGACCGCCTGCCAGATGCCGCACATCGTGCGCAACGGCCTCGCGGAGTGCCTCGGAGTCGAGCAGGGTCGCATCCGGGTGGTCGCGCCGGACGTGGGGGGCGGCTTCGGCTACAAGGGGATCCTGCTCGCCGAGGAAGTGTTCCTCGGCTGGCTCGCAATGCGCTGCCGGCACCCGGTGCGGTGGATCGAGGACCGGCGCGAGCAGCTCACCGGGAACGCGAACTGCCGCGAGCACCACTACGTCATCACCGGCCATGCGGCGGCGGACGGACGCCTCCTCGGGATCGAGTGCGAGGCCCACGTAGACTCCGGCGCGTACTCCGCCTATCCGTTCTCGGCCGGGCTCGAGCCCGCCCAGGTGGGGAGCATTCTCCCCGGACCCTACGTCTTCGAGGGATACCACTGCCGCACCTGGGCGATGGCGACCAACAAGCCCCCCATCCTGCCCTACCGCGGGGTGGCGCGGACCGGGGTGTGCTTCGCCCTCGAGGTGCTCCTCGACGCGATGGCCCGCGAGCTTCGCATGGACCCGGTCGAGTTCCGGCTCGGGAACCTGGTCCGGCCCGACCAGATGCCGTTCGACAACATCACCGCCAAGCACTTCGACAGCGGGGACTACCCGGAGTGTCTGCGCCGGGCGGCGGCGGCCCTCGCGGACGGACCCGCGCACGAGGGCCGACCGAAGGAACGCGGCCCGGAAGGGAGCGGGAATGGCGGGATGCCGAGCGGCGATGGCGGTGACGGCGCGGGACGGGGACGGGACCCGGACCCGAGCGGCGGCGGGCGCTACGTCGGGTCGGGCTACGCGGTCTTCTGCGAGCAGGCCGCGCACGGCACCTCGGTCTACGCCGCATGGGGGGTGCCCATGGTGCCCGGCCACGAGCAGGCCACCGCCCGTCTCACCCCGGACGGCGGGCTCGAGCTCCGGGTCGGGGTCCACTCGCACGGACAGGGGCTCGAGACGACCCTCGCCCAGGTCGCGCACGAGGTCCTCGGCATCGACAACCGGGAGGTGAAGGTGGTGCACGGCGACACCGCGTACACCCCCTACTCGACCGGCACCTGGGGCTCGCGCTGCATGGTGATGGCGGGCGGCGCGGTGGCGACCGCCTGCGAGGCGCTCGGCGAGCGGGTGAAACGCCTCGCCGCCCACCTGCTCCAGGTCGAGCCCGCGGCGGTCGTGCTCCGCGACGGCGGGGCATGGGGACCGGGGGGCGGACGGGTGAGCCTCGCCGACATCGGGCGCCTGTGGTACCGGCAGCCCGAGAACCTGCCGGAGGACGCGGACCCCCGGGGACTCGAGGTCACCGAGGGCTACCGGGCGGTGCGCGATTCGGGGACGTTCTCCTACGCCTGCCACGCCTGCACCGTCGAGGTGGACGTGGAGACGGGCGGGATCGAGATCCTCGACTACGTGGTCGTCGAGGACGGCGGGGTCCTCGTCAACCCGATGATCGTGGACGGCCAGGTTCTCGGCGGCGCCGCGCAGGGGATCGGAACCGCGCTCTACGAGGAGATGCCCTACGACGAGGCGGCACAGCCGCTCGCTTCGACCCTCGCCGACTATCGGCTGCCGGGCGCGGCGGAGGTGCCCGCGATCCGGATCGAGCACATGGAGACGCCCTCCCCCTACAGCCGTTT
Organism: Gammaproteobacteria bacterium; assembly: GCA_022822245.1. The sequence goes on along the minus strand of JAJECB010000441.1, from coordinate 25,874 downwards.
TGGGCAGAAGGGGCTCGGCGAGGGAGGGGCGATCGGGCCGCCCGCCGCGATCGCGAACGCAATCAACCAGGCGCTCGCGCCGCTTGGAGTCGAGGTGGACGAGCTGCCCATCACGCGCGAGCGCCTGCTCGACAGGATCGCCGAGGCCAGCCGGTGAAGGCAGCCTCCTTCGGCTACTCCCGGGCCCGCTCGACCACGCATGCGGTGGAGCTGCTCATCGAGCACCCGGAGGGCCGGCTCATCGCGGGGGGCCAGTCCCTCGGCCCCATGCTGAACCTCCGGCTCGCCCGGCCGGCAACCCTCCTCGACATCCGGGCGTGCCCCGAGCTTCGCCGGTACGAGGAAACGCCGGACGCGGTGGTCTACGGGGCCGGCATCACCCACGCCGAGATCGAGGACGGCGCCGTCCCCGATCCGAGCCCGGGCTGGCTCCGCCGGGCGGCCCGGAACATCGCCTACCGGGCGGTCCGCAACCGGGGCACCATCGGGGGGAGCATCGCGCACGCGGACCCCGCCGCGGACTGGCCGGTGGTGCTGGCCGCGCTGGATGCCGAGGTGTGGATCGAGGGCCCGGACGGCGCGCGCGCCGAGCCGCTCGTCTCCTTCATCCGCGGCCCGTTCGCGACTTCCCTTGGCGCAGGAGAGATCCTGACCGCGGTGCGGGTGCCAAGTCCCTCGCCGTCCGCCCGCCTCGGCTACTCGAAGCTCGCCGCGAAGAGCGGCGAGTTCGCGCAGGCCCTCGCCGTCGTGGTCGAAGACCGGGACCACGCGACCCATCGGACGGTGATCGGAGCGATCGAACGGCCACCGCTCGTCATCGAGAGCGAGACGCCCTTCTCACCGGACCTGTCGGATGCGCGGACCCTCCTTGCCGCGCGGCTCCCGGCCGGCGCGGGCGGCCCGGTCCACGCCGCCGCTCTCGCCCGCGCGGTACGCGACGCGCGTGCCGCCCCCGGGTCCGATTTCCCGGGAGGGCCTGCCGGCTCCGGGCGCTCGTCGCGCGTCCCCTCCCCCGCCTCCGAAGGGGCCGGGCCCGACAGCAAATCGCCGGCCCCGGGGCATCGGCCAGGGAGCGCGTTCACGGTCGCCGAGCCGGCCGCGTCCGGGTCGACCGGGACCCCGATCCGCCTTGCCGTCAACGGCCGGCAGCTCGAAGCCGAAGTCCCGCCCCGCACCCACCTCGCCGACTTCCTTCGCGAGCGCCTCCACCTGACCGGGACCCACCTCGGCTGCGAGCACGGGGTGTGCGGAGCGTGCACGGTGCTCATCGACGGGGTACCGGCGCGCTCGTGCATCGCGTTCGCCGCTGCCTGCGACGGGGCGGAGGTGCGCACCATCGAGGGGTTCGCCGACGACGCGCTCATGAACGCGCTCCGCAGCGCCTTCACCCGCCGTCACGCCCTCCAATGCGGCTACTGCACGCCGGGCATGCTCGTCTCCGCGTGGGACCTCGCCCGCCGTCTCCCCGGCGCCGACGAGGCGCGGGTTCGAATGGAGCTCGCGGGGAACCTCTGCCGCTGCACCGGCTACCAGGGCATCGTCGAGGCGATCGGGGATGTCCTCGCGACCGCGCAAGGCTTCGAGGCGAGCCCCGTCGCGGGGCCGCCGCGGCCCGTCGCGGCGCCCATGGAACGGCCCCGTGCCGTCACCCAGGCGCGGCCCTCCCGCCGGCTGGAGGGAGCGGCGGCGGGGAGCGATGGGGACGGAGCCGAGATCACCTGGCGGGCGGTGGTCCCGACCGCGCCCGGGAGGCTCTGGGAGATCCTGCGCGACGTGCCGCGGATGGTCGAGGCGTTGCCGGGGGCGGCTCTCGTGGGGCGGTCGGACGAGATGCCGCTCCGGCTCCGGCTCACCGTCGCGATCGGCCCCATGCGGCCCTCCTTCGACGGCCAGGCGAAGGTGAGCTGGGACGACGACACCCGTTCGGGCCGGATCGAGGGGCGCGCCGACGACGACGCCTCGCGCTCCACCGGTGTGGGACAGGTTCGTTTCCGGGTCCTCGAGGCGCCGGAGTCGGGCGGGGCGGCCCTCGAGCTCGCCATCCGCTACCGGATCGGCGGGCCCCTCGCCCAGTTCAGCCGCGGTCCGGTGGTCGACGCGGTCATCGAGCAGCTCCTCGCCCGATTCGCCGCGAACCTCGAGGCCGCCGCGGCCGGCCGGGCGATCGCGGACGCGCCGCCCCCGAGAGGCCTCCGGCTTCTCCTCGCCGCCGCCGCGGCAGCCGTCCGCCGCTGGCTCACCCGCTGATCCCCGGCGGGGGTCTCCCCGCCGGCAATCGACCTCCGCGGGCGGATAGAATGCAGCCCTTCGAAGGCGCCGACGACGACGCCGGCCGACGCGGGAGACGAACATGGCCGCACTGACGAGCGAAGAGATCCGGACCTACGAGGAGGACGGCTACGTCGTCCCCGCCTACCGCGTGCCCGAGGAGCGCATGGCGGTGCTGGCCGCGGCGGCCGAGGAGGTCATGGCGGCCAACCCGGACACGCGCCCCGAGCAGCTTCCGAACATCCACATCACGAACGGCGCCGGCACCCACCTGAAAGGGCATCCCGCCTTTCTCGACTTCGCCCTCGACGAGGAGCTCCTCGATCTCGTGTCGGGCGTGATCGGCGAAGACATCGTCATGTGGGGGTGCCAGATCTTCTGCAAGCCGGGCTCCGACGGGATGGAGGTGCCGATGCACCAGGACGGCCAGTACTGGCCGATCCGGCCCCTCGCGACCTGCACCGTGTGGCTCGCCATCGACGATTCGGACCGGGAGAACGGATGCCTCACCGTTGTCCCCGGCTCCCACCGCGACAAGGCGACTTTCCACCACACGACCCGCACCGACGACGACATCGTGCTCAACCAGGCGGTGGACGACCCGCGCGCTTTTGCCCGCCCGCCCGCGCACGTCGAGCTCGAGCGCGGTCAGCTCTCCATGCACGACATCTACCTCATCCACGGCTCGGCCCCGAACACCTCCGGGCGCCGCCGCGCGGGCCTCGCCCTTCGCTACATGCCCACCACCTCGTGGTTCCGGCGCGACCTCGAGATGCAGTTCTCGGGCTATCCGTCGAACTTCGCGGACCGCCCGATCTGGCTCGCCCGCGGGCAGGACGTCTGCGGCAAGAACGACTTCACCATCGGCCACACCGCCCCGGTCACGGAGCGCACCGCCGTCTCCGCATAAGCCCGGAAGAAGGGAAGATGCGATTCACGATTGAGACCGAAGCAGAGGAAGACGGGCGCTGGATCGCCGAAATCGTCGAGCTTCCCGGCGTTATCCAGTACGGAGAGAGTCGAGACGAAGCGATCGCCCGCGCCGAGGCCCTGGCCCTTCGCGTGCTCGCCACCCCCCGTCCGTTACACAAAGAACGCCTTGACGACAAGGCTCGCGGTACCCGCAACAGCCAAACCAATCGTCCACGGCAAGACCTTCAAGTCACTGCGAAGATCGGAAAGCCCGGCACGCATTTCAGCCCGCAACGCCCGGAAACCGGGAGCCCGAAACCCTGCCAGCGTCCTTGACATGGTCAATCCGTGATCAGACCCGCAAGAGCCAGTACATCGGCCGACGCCGATGGTGCGCTACGGCGAGGATATCCACCTGTCCTTCCCTTTCCCGGAACAGAATCGAGTACGGGAACCGCTGGACTGAAGCCCGTCGAACATCAGGTTGACGGTCGATCCGAAAGCGGCGCGGATTCTGGCGGATCCGTTCCATAGTCCGCTCGAACTCAGCCAGGTACTGCGCACCGAGTCCAGCCTTCCGGGTTTCGTAGTGGGCAGCCGCCTCGAGGTGCTCCGATTCCGCGGCGGGATGGAACCGATACGTCATCGAAGCAGAGACTGGGCCTTGCGTCGTACTTCTTCCGCGTCAATGGGTTGGACCTCCCCGCGATCAAGCTCACCGGCGCGCCGCTTCGCTTCCAGGAGCCAAGCCTCGGCAAGCTCGCCCTCCGACGGGTCATCGAGGCTCAGCAGCAGCTTCTGCGCCAGTTCCGCCCGCTCATCCGGCGGCAGCTCCAAGGCGGCTTCCTGCAGCGTCTTGCTACTCACGATGCCCTCCTTCATGCGTGCGTGCTCCGCAGAGCACGATGAATCTACCGACATCGTCGCGTGGACATCATAGCCGCTCACTCCGCCCTGGCCGCAGGCTGAACAGAACTGCCAAGCGCACCGGGATGGCTCGAATTCGAAGGGAAGGGGGCGCCGGAGCGCCCCCTTTCCGGTTGCGGGTTGAAGGATGCGTCAGCCGACGATGCCCCCGTCGTCGCGGGAGATGGCGACGATCGCCGAGCGGGGAGCGGTGTCCCCGCCATCCGGGAAGTGGCTGTTGCCCCTCTCCCCCGGATGCTGGATGCCGACGAAGACCGTCGTTCGGTCCGCGCTCCACGCGAAGCCGGTGACCTCGCACTCGTTCGGACCCACCATGAAGCGGCGGATCTCACCCGTCTCCGGGTCACCGACCAGCATCTGGTTGTTGCCCTGCCCCGCGAACCCGTCCTTGTTCGAGTAGTTCCCGTCCGTCTGGATCCAGATCCGTCCCATGGTGTCGAAGGCGAGCCCGTCCGGCGAGTTGAACATGTTGTCCGCCGTCACGTTCGACGAGCCCGCGTTGGCGTCGGTGTGGACCGTCGGGTTGCCCGCGACCACGTAGAGGTCCCAGTCGAACCCGGTCGCGAGGTGGTCATCGCCGTCCGGGCGCCAGCGCACGATCTGGCCGTAGAGGTTGCCGGCCCGCGGATTCGGCCCGCCCACCGGCGTCAGGTCGCCGCCCGCGTTCGGCTTCTTGCCGCGGTTCTTGTTGTTGGTGAGGCAGCAGTAGACCTCGGGCTTCATCGAGTGAGCGGCGACCCATTCGGGACGGTCCATGGTCGTCGCCCCCACCGCCGACGCCGCGATGCGTGAGTGGATGCAGACCTCGGCCTGCGACGCCATGCCGCTCGACTCGGGGGTGAGCTCGATCCACTCGCCCCGGCCGTCCTCCGCGAATTTCGCGACGAAGAGCCGCCCCGACTCGAGGAGATCGGCGTTGTCGCCACCTTCCGCGTACTTGCCGTCGCTCACGAACTTGTAGAGGAACTCGCCGCGCTCGTCGTCGCCCATGTAGGCGACCACCTGCCCGTTGCCGGCGATGACGACCTCCGCGTTCTCGTGCTTGAAGCGGCCCATCGCGGTCCGCTTCTTAGGGGTCGAATCAGGGGCCAGGGGGTCGATCTCGACGATGTACCCGTTGCGATTCGGCTCGTTGGGGTGCTTCGCGATGTCGAAGCGCTCGTCCGCCATCGCCCATGCGTATCCCCGATCCTTCGGCCCCACGCCGTAGCGCTTGAACTCGGGACCGATCGCGATGTCGGGATCGCTCGAGGAGTAGTAGCTGTGGAAATTCTCCTCGCACGCGAGGTAGGTGCCCCAGGGCGTGCGCCCGTTCCCGCAGTTGTTCCAGGTGCCGAGGCTCTGCACCCCATCGGGATCGGCGGCGGTCTTGAGGAGGTCATGGCCCCGCGCGGGTCCGGTGATCTCCATCGGGGTGTCCGCGGTGATGCGCCGGTTGTAGGGGGAATCCACGACGATCGACCACTTGCCGTCATTCTCCGCAATCTCGACGACGGACACGCCGTGCGCGGCCTTGCCCTTGCGGACGTCGTCGGCGTTCTCCGGGGCTCCGCTCCCCGACCCGCCATAACTGATCTTGAGGTTCGTGTACTCGTTGTTGACCGCGAGCACGCTCCGGCCTTCCGCGTCGTTGTACAGCCACATGCCGTCGTTGTTGTCGCCGAAGGAGAGCTCCTGGCTTTCCCCCGTGCCGCGGGTCATGTGGTCGAACTCGGCCCCTTTGGACCACATCGGCTCGCCCCACTTGGCGACGACGTGCCAGTTGTAGCCCGGGGCTACGGTGACCGTGTCGAGGGTGTTGGTGGGGATCGCCTCGAACCCGAACACGTCGCCGGCCGCCCGCGCGGTGGAGGGCCGGAAGACCCCCGCGCCGACCACGAAGGCGGAAGCGCCGAAGGTGATGCCGGCGCCGAGGAAGCCGCGACGCGAGATCTCCTTCTCCACGAGCCGGCCGAAGTCGGTCTCCATGGGCCGCGGATGGTGGATTTCGTCGAACTCCTCGCACGAGAGCTCGGTCACCGGTGTGAGCTTGTTCTTGGGCATGTCGTTCTCCTCGCGCCGCGAAGGCTGCGGCGTCAGCGGTGGTGGTTGAATCGGGTCGCCCCCTGGCGGGCCAACGGGACGGAAAGCCGGATCGGGACGCCCGAACGGAATGCTCGCGCCGGCGGGTTGCGATCGGGTGACGGGATCGTTACGCCCCGATGAATCAAGCGCGGAATCCGGCAAGGCAGGCGGAGATAGCCCTCCCGCTCGAAGTGCCCCAGCTCGCCCGGAGACAGTCGCATGGCCATTACCCCGAGGGCGGTACCGTCCTGAGCCGTCACTATAGCGCCTCGCGCAATTCCGGGGCACCACCGGGCCCCGGACCGAGCGCGACGGCCGGACCGGTTGCGGCTCGCCCTTCGGCAGCGCGACGCCCTCTTTCCGACCGTGCGGCCCTCGCTCACGTTCGACGAAAGCCATGGTCTTGTTCGACGCGAACGCCCCTGGTTTCCCCTGACTTCGCGGCAACGGCGCCCACCGACTCCTCCTGCACGCTGCGCAGCTCGGTCAGGGGAATGTGACAGCGGATCGCATGACCCGGCTCCGTGGGCCGCCAGGGTGGCGTCTCATCGTCGCAGATGTCGCCGATTCGCCGAGGACATCGCCGCTGGAAAGGGCAACCCCTGGCGGGGGGGAAAAGCTCCACCAAATCCTCGGCCACGAGTGTCGGCCGAGCGTCCGGATCGGGCTCGAGCACCGCGCCGAGCAACACTTCGGTGTAGGGGTGGGAGGGCAGGCCATATACGTTTTCTGCCGGGCCCATCTCGCAGAATCGGCCCTGGTAGAGCACGGCCACCCGGTCGGCGAGGGCGCGCACCACCGCCAGATCGTGCGAGACGAGAACATACGTCGTCCGCTGCTCGGCCTGGAGTCGGGTCAACAGATCCAGGACGGCGGCCTGGACCGATACATCGAGGGCCGACGTGACCTCGTCGCACAGAACAAGCTCGGGCTCGGCGGCAAAGGCGCGCGCCACCGCAACGCGCTGCTTTTCTCCTCCGGACAACTGGCTCGGCAGGCGCTCGAGATAATCCGCACGGAGGCGCATCCGTTCCAGCAGTGCCACGCTGCGCTCTCGCAACGCATCGCCGGCAAGCCCGAAGTAGAGCTTCAGCGGTTGAGCCAGGATTTGCGAGACCGTATGTCGCGGGTTCAGGGAGGCATCCGGATTCTGGAAAATGAGCTGAACGCGTCTTTGCATGTCCTTCGGCCGTTCGTCGACCGAGGTGTTCAGGCTTTCGGTCTCCCCGTATGTGATGGTTCCGCCCCATGGGGGCCACAGGCCGGCGATGGCTCGAAGGATCGTCGACTTGCCGCTGCCGGATTCGCCTACCAGCCCGACGGTCTCCCCTCGGCCAACCGCGAGATCGATCTGGTCGACGGTCGGCGTGACATCGGGTCGTCGGCCCAGGATCTGGTCGACGATTCCGGGCCTTGCATAGCTTATGGCCACGTTTTCGAGCCGCAGGATGCTCTCCGTTCCTCCGGGTTCCGACCGGCCGGGGCGTTCGGGCAGTTCCGGAGATGGGAGCCGCTCGACCCGTTCGGGGAAATGGCAGCGCACAAGTTCCCGCGCGGTCCCGGGTTCGAGCTCCGGCCGACTGTCGCGACAGCGCTGCTCCACCATGGGACAGCGATCGACAAAGCCGCAACCCGGGCCCGCCCCGCCGGGGAGCGGGGGCCGTCCCGGCATCGAGGCGGGCACGATCGCCTCCTTCAACCTGGGGATCGACAGGAGCAGCCCGCGGACATAGGGATGCGTCGGCAGCTTCAACACCTGGCGCGCCGGACCCTCGAGCACCAGTTCCCCGGCATACATGACGGCCAGTCGGTCGCTGACGCGTGCAATGGCGCCGAGATCGTGGCTCACATAGACCATCGCAGTCCCGGTTTCGGCCGCGAGGTCCCGCAACAACTCGAGGATATGGGCCTGCGTGGTGACGTCGAGGCCGGTCGTCGGCTCGTCGAGCAACAGAACATCCGGCTCGCCCGCCAACGCCATGGCGATCGCAACGCGCTGTTGCTGACCGCCCGAGAGCTCGTGGGGGTAGCGCGCCAGCAGTTTCTCGGGCTGCGGAAGGCGCACCTGCCGCAACAGTTCGATGACGCGCGCACCCCGCGCCTCCTTTGCGAGACCGGTGTGCAGTGTCACCGACTCCTCGATCTGCCGGCCAATCCTCGAAGTCGGCGTCAACGACTGGCCGGCATTCTGCGGAATCAGGGCGAGCTCGCCGCCGCGGATGCTCTGAAGGGTGCGCTCGTCCATCTCGAGCACGTTGCGCCCGCGAAACCGGGATTCGCCTTCGAGGACGCGCAGGCCGCTCTTGAGATATCCCAGCATGGCAAGCACCAGGGTGCTCTTGCCGCACCCCGATTCGCCGACCAGTCCAACCGTCTCGCCCTTGCCGACCACGAGATCGATGTTGCGCAGGATTGGCAGTACGAGGCCCGCCTGGCTGGTAAAGCCGATGCCGAGATTGTCTACTCGGACCAGCGGTTCGCGCATCGATCGATCCAGCGAGGCCGAGCGTCAGACCGACGAGGCGTGTTTGAAGCCACCCGAGCTCATTCGAACCCCGGCGCGCCGTACAAGGAGAAATGCAAGCATTTCTCTCCGGTGCGGCCTCGTATCTCTCGTACCCGAAACCGCTTTGCAAACCGGACTCATCCGAAATTCTCCGTGCCGCTCAAGGAGGCTAGACCGGCGCCCTTTGGGCCCGATCGATTCCCAGGGCCTTGGCAAGGGCATCGGCGCTCAGGTTTATCCCGATGATCAGCGAGCTGAGCGCGATGACGGGGGCCAGCGCCGTCCACGGTGCGAACGACATGAAGGTTCGCGCATCGGAAATCATCAGCCCCCAATCCGGGGTGGGTGGCGTGACCCCGAACCCGAGAAACGATAGCGAGCTGAACGCCAGCAACATCCATGACCAACGCATGGCGCCTTCGACCATCAGAACGTCGAGAACGTTGGGCACGAGTTCGCGCCGGACTATCGTGGACCGGCTCTCGCCTCGCGCCCGGGCCGCCGTCACGAAGTCGAGAGTCACGACGTCGTGCGTCGCGGCACGCGCCATCCGTATCACGGGGATGCCGTAGAAGAACCCGAGGGTGAGAATCAGCACGCCGGCACCGAAGCCGACCATGACGACGATCAGGAGCAGGACCAGGATCCAGGGCAGGCAGAGGAAGGCATCGACGAGACGCATGAGCAGCTCGTCGAGCCGCCCGCCGACGAGGCCGAGCAAGATGCCCAGCAACCCGCCCCAGGCGATGGCGAGAACCGTGGAAACGGTGGTAACAAGCAACGCCTGGCGACCCCCGAGCATGGTGCGCGTGAACACGTCGCGTCCAAGGTTGTCGGTGCCGAACCAGTGCTCGGAGGATGGCGCGTTGAGAATGAGCTCGGCACTCAATTCTCTGAAGTCGTACGGCGCGATCACCGGCGATGCGATCGCCAGGACGACATGGAAAGCCACCAGAACGAGGCCCACGAGGCCCGAGGGCCGGGAGACCATCTCCGACAGGATCGCCAGCGACCTGGCGAACACGCTGGCGGGCTCCATGCTGGCGCGCATATCTCACCGATGCCCTGCTGCGGTCGCCAATTCTCTTGGCGGAGCGGGCCGTACTCCCTCAAGCCGCTTCGACAGCGCGAATGCGCTAGTGTCGACTACGCCTTCAGCGCCTTTCGGTCCGTTCGACCGACCACCGCGGCATCTTGACGTCCTCGCGACGGACATCGGCGAGATATGCGCGCTTGCCATCGCCGTCATGGCCGCGAGGTCCGCATCGTTCTGAGTCTTGGATTGGCGATCAGGGTCAACAGGTCGGCGAAGAGGTTCAGGCCGACATAGAGCGCGGCCAGGATCAGCGTGATCGCCTGCACCATCGCAAGGTCACGGAAGAATATGGACTGGACCATCAATCGACCGAGGCCGGGATAGTTGAACACCACCTCGATGACGACCGTGCCTCCGAGCAGCCATGCAACCGTCAAGGCGACGAGATTGATGGTCGGCAACAGGGCGTTCGGCAACACGTGCCTGAACACCATCCGCCGATAGGGAACGCCCTTGAGTCGAGCCATCTGGATGTAGTCGCTTGCCATCACGTCGACCACGCAGGTGCGCACCATGCGCAGTATGTGCGCCGTCATGACGAGGGCCAGGGCGACGATTGGCAGGATGATGTCCCCCAGGAACTCGACCAGCGGCGCGTCGGGCCGGGTGACCACGATTCCGGGGAGCCATCCGAGCCAGACGCTGACAACCAGCACCAGGACGGTGGCGCTCACGAACTCCGGAATCGTCATGGCAAAGATCGCGGTGGTGGATATCCACAGGTCGGGGGGGCGATCTCGCCAGAGGGCCGCGATGATTCCGAGCAGGATGGCGAGTGGAACACCGATCATCGACGCGGCAGCTCCGAGGATGACCGTATTGCGGAAACGCGTGCCGACGGTTTGGGAAATCGGCTTCTTGCTCTTGAGGGAAACGCCGAAATCTCCCTGAACCGCTCCGAGGGCCCATTCGGCATAGCGTGTCAGGGCGGGACGTTGGAGCCCGAAATCCCGGCGACAGTTCTCCAGCCTCTTCCCCTGGGCCATGCGCCCCAGATAGGCCGTACAGGAATCGCCGGGCAGCGCCTCGACACCCACGAAGATGATGCCCGAGACCAGCACGAGAGTGAGGAGCCCGAGCCCCAGTCTGCGAACGATCAGCGTGAACACGTCGACCCCGGTTCGCGGCCGTCAGGTATGGGTACGGACTCGGGTCAAATAGCCTCGAACCTCACGCGGGCGAGATTCCCGACCCAATCCGGCCGGGTCTCGGGCCGGCAGTCCTCGGTTCCGTCGAGCTTCGGCTGGCACCGGCGCTCGCCGGAGCCCGTGATGAGAAATACCGTGCGCGGCGCGGGAGCGGCCACCGGTCATCCGTCAAGACCGGCGGCCGCGGAGCGTTCTCCGTTCCCCCCGAACCGAGCCCGCATGGGCGGAAAGCCCTAGTCGCTCACGTGCACGAGGTGGTAGCGGATGGCGTCGGCAAACACCGCCTGCAGACCGGAGACCCTGGCCGTGGTGGCAACCGCCTGGTTGATGTGGAAGGGGATCATCGATCCGCCCTCCTCGTACAGCATCTCCTGCAGTTGACGGTACAGATCCTTGCGCTTCTCGAAATCGAGCTCCGTCCGCGCCGCGTCCAGCATCGCGTCGAAATCGGAACGGTTCCAGTACGTCTCGTTCCAGGGCGCGCCGCCGCGGTAGTCTTCGTTAAGAATCTGATCGGCGGGCCGCTGACCCCATCTGGTGGTCACTACCGGCTCCTTCATCCACACTTCCGACCAGTATCCGTCCGCCGGGGCCAACACGATGTTGACCTTGATGCCGGCCTTCGCGACCTGTTGCTGATACACCTCCACCAGCGGAATGAACCTGGGGTCGATGTTGCTGGTGGTGATGTCGAACTCGATCCCGTCCGGATAACCGGCTTCGGCGAGCAGCCGCCTGGCCTCGTCTATCTGCGGTGGGCAATCGAACGTTGCGCGGTATTGATCCCCCGTCCACACGGGGTGATCACAGGTCACGATGCCTCCGTCAGGGCCCAGAACGAGGTCGACCATGGCCTGGCGATCGGTTGCTATTCGCAACGCCTTGCGGAGGCGGGCGTCGGTGAACGGTTCGAGGTCGGTCCGGAAGACGATGCCCATCCAGTCGCCGGTCGGCACGGCCCTCACCTCGAAGTTCGGATTCTGCTCGAAGAGCGCAATCTGCTGACCGGACAGGTCACCGTAGCCGAGCACGTCGATCTGGCCACCGAGCAACGCCTGCACGCGCGCCTGCGCATCCGCGATGGCGATGATTTCAATGGTCTCGACACCCGGCGGCCCCTCCCAGTAGTCGGGATTCGCCTTCAGAACGGTGGTCCCCTGGGGATCGAGGGTGTCGAGAATGAAGGGGCCGGTTCCAATCCCGGTGGTTGCGATGGTGTCCGCCGAACCTTCCGGGATCATCCGGATGCGATAGTCCATGAGCTGCAACGGGAGGTCCGCGTAAGGCGCCGAGAGCGTCATCTTGACGGTCAGCGGGTCGACGGCCTCGATCGTGTCCACCATCGCAATGACCGAAGCGGCGGGAGAATCGAATTCGGGGTCTCTGATGTGCTCCAGGGAATGAACCACGTCGGCCGCGTCGAAGTCGGATCCGTCGTGGAACTTGACCCCTTCACGCAACTTGAAAACCCATTCGGTCGCGGTCTCGTTCGCCGACCACTCCGTCGCCAGGTTCGGCTCCGGCTCCCCGCTCTCGCCTGGCCGAACCAGGCGGCTCATCGTCTTCTCGGTGACCTGCCAGAAACGGCCCTTGGAAGCCGGGTCGACATCCACCAGCCCCGCACCGAACCCGAGGTCGTGGGATTGGCGGAACGTCCCGCTCTGGCCATGGACCAGCGAAGTCGGCACCGCCGCAATGACCGCCGCCGCAATGAAGAAGCGCAAGCTGCTCATGATTTGTCCTCCCTATTTGCGGGTCCCTCTGCATTCGAGAATCAGCAGACAACCCTCCAGGGTTGGACCGAGTGTAGCATCGAGCGAATTGGACGCCGTTGGGGAGGGAGCTCGCTACGGAGCCCTTCGGGGGGTGGCGTTGGCCTTCGCGAAGGCGGTCATGTGGAAGGCGGCGTGCGGAGCCGCGTAGGCGTGCGCGCGGCCGACCGGGCACGCCCTCCGGGCGAGACACCCGGATTCGCGGCACTCGCACCGGGGCCGGTCCGTCAGCCAGTCCGCGCAGCCCGCCGCGTCGAATGCCCCCTCGCGCACCGCCCCGACCGGACAGGGCGCGAGGCACGGTTGTTCCCGGCAGTCGTCGCAGGGACGGCGGGCGGCGGAGTCGGGCGGCGGCAGGTCGAAGCGCGCCGGGAACGAGAGCGCGCCGCGGTAGGCGTGCCACAGGCCGTACCGCGGGTGGATAAGGGGCCCCATGACGGAGGGCCAGACCGTGTCGGCGCGAAGCGCCCAGCGGATGAAGGGAAGGAAGGGCGGCTCGCCGAAGGGGAAGAGCGGATCGGCACCGAGGTCGCGAGCCAGGGCCGTGACGACCTCCCGCGACCAGTCGTCGAGGGGATGCGCCGAGCGGCCAAGGAAGCCGGCCGCCCGGAACGGCTCCCAGGCGCTCGATCCGACGTTTCCGACGAGGATGAGGGTCGCCGCCTCCGGCCCGCTCCGGAGCCTCGGCACCCCGTCCTCCGGCCCGGGGTAAAACCCGCCCCGGACCTTCAGCCCGGTCCGCTCAACCGCCGCCGCAACTGTCCTGTACATGCTGCCCTCGTCGGCGCGCGTCCGCGGCCAGCATGCCGCGTTCGAGGTGTATGATCGCCCGGTGAAGAGCGCGGACCTGCTCAGGGAATTGGAGCGTCACGGGTGGACCGTCGACCGGGTGCGCGGTTCGCATCACATCCTTGTCCATCCGTCGAAACCGGGCCATGTCAGTGTTCCGCATCCGCGCAAGGACTTGGGACGGGGACTTGTGAACCGGATCCGCAAGCAGGCGGGGCTGGCGAAGGGGTAACGACCATGAAGTACCCGATCGCGATCGAGCGCGGCGACGAGGACACGGCATTCGGCGTCGTCGTCCCGGACCTGCCGGGATGCTTCTCCGCCGGCGATTCCCTGGAAGAGGCGTACGCGAACGCGGTCGAGGCGATCGAGCTGTGGGTGGAGACCACGCTGGACACGGGCGGGACCATCCCCGCGCCGGGCTCCCTGCAGGCGCTCCGCCGGGAACCGGATTTCGCAGGCTGGATCCTGGATTTGGTGGAGGTCGACCTTTCCGGACGGCTCGGTCAGGAGAGCCAGCGCTTGCGCCGGCGGTAGGACTTGGTGTCGCGGAAGCTCTTGCGCTCCCCCGCGCTCACCCCGAGGTAGAACTCCTTCACGTCCTCGTTCTCGGCGAGGGACTTTGCCTCTCCGTCCATCACCACCCGTCCCGTCTCCAGGATGTAGCCGTAGCTCGCGTAGCGAAGGGCGACGGTGGTGTTCTGCTCGGCGAGGAGGAACGTGACCCCCTCCTTCTCGTTCAGGTCCTGGACGATGTCGAAGATCTCCTGCACGAGCTGGGGGGCGAGGCCCATCGACGGCTCGTCGAGGAGGATCACGGAGGGCTTCGCCATCAGCGCCCGCCCGATCGCGGTCATCTGCTGCTCGCCGCCCGAGGTGTAGCCGCTCTGGGCGTCCCGGCGCTCGCCGAGACGGGGGAAGTAGTGGTAGACCTTGTCGAGGTCCTCGTGGACCGCGGCCCGCCCGTCCTTCCGGGTATAGGCGCCGGTGAGAAGGTTCTCCTCGACGGTGAGGTGCTCGAAGCAGCGCCGCCCCTCCATCACCTGCACGATGCCCTTGGAGACGAGATCGCTCGGCGAGCCGTGCTGGTCCACCCGCTCCCCGCGGAACTCGATGCTTCCTTTCGTGACCTCGCCCCGCTCGGAGGGGAGCAGGTTCGATACCGCCTTCAGGGTCGTGCTCTTGCCCGCCCCGTTCGCACCGAGGAGGGCGACGATGCCGCCCTCCGGCACCTCCAGGGAGACCCCCTTCAGCACGAGGATGACGTGGTCGTAGATGACCTCGATGTTGTTGACCGCGAGCAGGGGCTTGGGTCTGGCGTCGCTGGCGGCGGGCTCGGTCTGCATGAGCGGCGCTACTCCGGATCAGATGGTGCGGGAAGCCGCCACCCGGCGGAGCGAAGGCGCTCCGCCGGGTGGGACCGGATGCCGGCCGTCGAGGATCAGCTCTCCGCGGAGCAGTCGCGCGGCGTGATGTTGTTCTCCGCCGCGAAGGCGGCCGCCGCCTCCTCGATCATCGGGCGCACGACCTCGCGGATCGGCTCGATCCAGTCGCTGACGAGGTTCCACTGCTCGCCGTCCCACTGCTGGATGAGCACCGGGCCGTTGCCCTCGTGGTCCTCGCAGGTGACCTTGATGGGCCGCGTGTATCCGCCGAAGCCGAGCTCCCCGAGGCGTTCCTCGGTCACGTCGAGGTTCTCGAGGCCCCACCGGACCTCGGCCCCGGTCATGCGACGATTGCCGTACTTGGCCTGCGCAGTCCGGACCGCCTCGATTCCGAGCATCGCGTTCACGAGACCCCGGTTGTAGAGGACCTCGCCGAAGCCGTTCTTCTTCGCCTCTTCGAGATCGCCGTCGTAGAGGTGCTCGAGGATGTCCTTGTGGACCTGCGCCGTCGCGCCCACCGAGTGGAAGGTGCCCGCCTTGTAGCCAATCGCCGCGTCGCCGGCCGGGATGACGTCGTTCTCGCTGCCCGACCACCACACGCCGATGAAGTGGTCCATCGGGAACTGGATGGCGGCCGCCTCCTGGATCGCGACCTGGTTCATGACCCCCCAGCCCCAAAGGAAGATCCAGTCGGGCCGGAGCCGGCGGATCTGGAGCCACGTGGCCTTCTGCTCCTGCCCGGGGTGGTCCACCGCGAGGGTGGTCAGATCGTAGCCGTGGATCTCGGAGAGCTTCTCCAGGGTCGCGATCGGCTCCTTGCCGTAGGCGCTGTTGTGGTAGACGAGGGCGATCTTCTTGCCGCTCAGGTTCTCGATCCCCCCTTCCTGCTCACCGACGTAGCGGATGAAGGCGGACGCCTGGCTCCAGTACGTGGTCGGGAAGTTGAACGCCCACTTGAACACGCGCCCGTCCGCGGCGGCGGTCCGGCCGTAGCCCATGGAGAGGACGGGAACCTCGTCGACCGGCGCCTTCGGGATGAGCTGGTAGGTGATGCCGGTGCTGTAGGGGTTCACCAGCGACGCGCCGCCGTGCTTGCCCTTGAGGCGCTCGTAGCACTCGACGCCGATCTTGGTGTTGTACTCGGTCTCGCACTCCTCGACCGCGACCTCGACGCCGTTGACCCCGCCGTCACGCACGTTGGTCAGCATGTAGAAGTCGCGCATGCCGTTCGCGCTCGGGATCCCGTTCGGAGCGTACGGCCCCGTCCGGTAGACGAGCATCGGGAAGAACTGCGGGTCGTCCGCGTACGCGGCGGGAGTCGCCGCGATCGCGGCGAGCCCCGCGACGAGGCCGAGGCCGTAGGTGGTCAGCTTCTTCATGACCTTCTCCTGTTGGTGAAGTGGTGGGGATTCTACAGATCGCATCGTGCTCGACATCAGTATGGAAACGGCCAGCGGCGGAGCTTTTCCTTCGCGATCTGCCATAGCCGCGCGAGGCCCCGGGGCTCCACGATGAGGAACCAGACGATGAGGCCGCCGAACACCATGAGCTCGATGTGTTTCTGGACGTCGATGGGCAAGGTGAGGCCGACGAGCTGCGGCGCATTGGTGAGGAAGATCGGCAGCAGCACGATGAACGCCGCCCCGAGGAACGAGCCGAGCAGGCTCCCGAGCCCACCGATGATCACCATGAACAGCACTTCGAAGGAAAGATCAATCGAGTAGGCCTCGCTCTCCGCGCTGCCGAGATAGAGACAGAAGTACATCGCTCCCGCCACCCCGCAGTAGAACGAAGAGATCGCGAAGGCGAGGAGCTTCGTCTGGTAGGGCTGGAAGCCGATGATCTCGGCCGCGATGTCCATGTCCCGGATCGCCATCCAGGAGCGGCCGATGCGCCCCCGCACGAGGTTCTTCGCGACCACCGTGAGCACCACCACCACGACGAGGGCGATGAGGTAGCGGGTCTCCGCGGTCGCGGCCGGCCCGCCCGCCATCACCCCGAAGAGCTCGCGCGGAGGCATGGTGATCGTCCCGCTCGGGTTGTAGTTGTAGAACCACGGAACCTTGTTGAAGGTCCAGTTGAGGAAGAACTGGGCCGCGAGGGTCGCCACCGCGAGGTAGAAGCCCTTGATGCGAAGGCTCGGGATGCCGAAGACGAGCCCGACCGCGGCCGCGCACACCCCGGAGAAGAGGAACACCACGAGAAGGTTGAGCCCGGGGAACATGGTGGTGAACTTGTAGGCCATGTATCCGCCGACGGCCATGAACGCGGCGGTGCCGAGGCTGAGCTGCCCCGCGTAGCCGGTGAGGAGGTTGAGCCCGATCGCGGCGAGGGAAAGGATGAGGAAGGGGATGAGGACCGCCTGGAGCATGTACTCGTTCGAGATGAACGGCACCACGAGCAGCATGACGGCCACCGCCGCCCCGACCACCCAGCGGTCCTGGGCGATCGGCAGCATCGCCTGGTCGGTGCCGTACGACGTCTTGAACTGACCTGCTTCGCGATAAATCATCTTCTCGTCATTCCCGTCCGATAATCCCCGTCACACCCGTTCGATGATCCGTTCGCCGAAGAGCCCCTGCGGACGGAACAGCAGGAACACCATGGCGAGGATGTAGGCGAACCAGTTCTCGATTGCGCCGCCGATGAGCGGCCCCCAGTAGATCTCCGCGACCTTCTCTCCGACGCCGATGATGAGGCCGCCCACGATGGCCCCCGAAATCGAGGTGAGGCCGCCAAGGATCAGCACCGGCAGGGCCTTCAGGGCGATGAGGGAGAGTGAGAACTGCACCCCGCTCTTCGCGCCCCACATGATCCCGGCGACGAGGGCCACCCCGCCGGAGACCGACCACACGATGACCCAGATGGTCTTGAGGGGAATGCCCACCGAGAGCGCGGCCTGGTGGTCGTCCGCGACCGCGCGCAGGGCCCGCCCGATGGGGGTCTTGGTGAAGAAGATCGCGAGGCCGATCACGAGGATCGCCCCGACCACGGCCGCGATGATGTCGAACTCGTTCAGGAGGACTCCCTGGTACTCGATGACGTCCTTGGGGATCCCGATGTCGAGACGCTTGACGTTGCTGCCCCACAGGGTCTCCCCGAACCCCTCGAGGAAGAAGGTGAGGCCGATCGTCGACATGAAGAGGATGAAGGGGTCCTGGTTGACGAGGGGCCGCAGCATCACCCGTTCGATGACGAGGGCGAGCACGACCATGATCCCGAGGGCGAGGATGACGGCGAGCCAGGTGGGAACGCCGAGCTCCATCAGCCCGACGAGGGAGAGGGCGGCGAAGAGCACCATCACCCCCTGCGCGAAGTTGAAGATCTCCGACGCCTTGAAGATGAGGACGAAACCGAGAGCGACGAGCGAGTACATCACCCCGGTGAGGAGGCCGTTGATGACCACCTCGGCGAAGAACGCGGGGAACTCCCACATCTCGACGAAGGGGGTGAAGAAGATCGCGGTCAGAAGTTCCATTCGCTTGCCCGTTCAGCCGGCCCGGAGACGATGCGCGCCCAGTCAGTCTTCGTCGTCGTGCGCGACGCCTAGGTAGGCGTCGATGACCCGCTGGTCGGCCCGCACCTCGTCGGGCGTCCCGTCCGCGATCTTTCGCCCGTAGTCGAGGACCACCACCCGGTCCGAGATGTCCATGACCACCCCCATGTCATGCTCGATGAGGACGATGGTGGTGCCGAACTGGTCGTTGGTGTCGAGGACGAACCGGCACATGTCCTCCTTCTCTTCGGTGTTCATCCCCGCCATCGGCTCGTCGAGGAGGAGCAGGTCGGGCTCCGCGGCGAGGGCCCGTCCGAGCTCCACCCGCTTCTGGAGCCCGTAGGGCAGGCGGTTGACGGGGGTCTTCCGGATCGCCTGGATCTCGAGGAAGTCGATGACCCGCTCCGCCGCGTCGCGGTGCTCCATCTCCTCGCGCCGCGCCGGCCCGAGGTAGAGCGCCTGCCACAGGAAGTTGCGGCGCATCTTGAGGTTGCGCCCGGTCATGAGGTTGTCGAGCACCGTCATGCCCTTGAACAGGGCGATGTTCTGGAACGTGCGGGCGATCCCGGATGCGGCCGCCTCGTGGGGGCGCATCCGCGAGCGGGGCACCCCGCGGTAGGTGATGGTGCCTTCCTGCGGGTGGTAGAAGCCGTTGATGACGTTGAGCATGGAGCTCTTGCCGGCGCCGTTGGGGCCGATGATGGCGCGGACCTCGCCCTCGCGGATGTCGAAGCTCACCCCGTCGATCGCGCGCACCCCGCCGAACGAGAGGCTGATGTCATGGACGTCGAGGATCACCTCTCCGGCCGTCGCCGCCATCCCGGCTCCGTTCCCCGCGTGCGCTTGCGCCGCCTCGGCCATCGACTGCGATCCGAGTTCCTGGTTCCCGGGGGGCCTCGCCGGCGACCGATCTCGCGAAGGGTCCGTCCGCGCCCGGCCTAGTCGGCCGCCGCGCGCATCGGCTCCGCCGCGCCGCCGCTCGCGTCGCGGATGAGAAGGTCGGCGCTGATCGAGCCCTTGCGCCCGTCCTCGAAGGTGACCTCGGTGCTGATGTAGCACCGCTCCGCATCCCCGTAGAGGGCGTCGATGAGGACGTCGTAGCGGTCGGCAATGATGCGCCGGCGTACCTTCTGGGTGCGGGTGAGCTCACCGTCGTCCGCGTCCAGCTCCTTGTGGAGAATGAGGAAACGACGGATGACCGAGCCCGCGAGCTGCGGGTCCGACGCGAGGTCCCGGTTCACCTGCTCGATGCACTCGCCGACGAGGTCGTAGACCTCGGCGTGCCCCGCGAGCTCCTGGTAGCTCGAGTAGGTGAGATTCCGGCGTTCCGCCCAGTTGCCCACCGCATCGAGGTCGATGTTGATGAACGCGGTCACCCGGTCGCGCCCGTCCCCGAAGCAGACCGCCTCCTTGATGTGGGGGAAGAACTTGAGCTTGTTCTCGAGGTACTTGGGAGCGAAGAGGGAGCCGTCCCGGAGCTTCCCGACGTCCTTCGCGCGGTCGATGATGCGAAGGTGTCCGCTCGCGTCGAGGATGCCGGCATCGCCGGTGCGCACCCACCCGTCCTCGGTCTTGGTGTCGGCCGTCGCCTCCGGGTTCTTGTAGTACTCGTGGAACACCCCGGGGCTGCGGTAGAGCACCTCGCCCTCCTCGGTGAGCTTGAGCTCGACGTTCGGGAGGGGCCGCCCCACCGTCTCCGGATCCACCTCGCCGTCGGGCTGGATGGTGACGAAGACGGAAGCCTCCGTCTGACCGTAGAGCTGCTTGATGTTGATGCCGATCGATCGGTAGAAGTCGAAGATGTCGGGGCCGATCGCCTCGCCCGCGGTGTAGGCGAGATGCACTCGCGAGAAGCCGAGGGTATTGCGGAGCGGGCCGTAGACGAAGAGGTTGCCGAGCCAGTAGCGGAAGCGGTCGCCGAAGGGCACCGCCTCGCCGTCGAGGAGCCGTTTCCCGACGCGGCCCGCGACTCCCATGAAGTGGTGGAACATCCGCTGCTTGAGCCGGCTCGCGTCCTCCATCCGGATCATGACGTTCGTCAGCAGGTTCTCGTAGACGCGGGGCGGCGCGAAGTAGAAGGTGGGGCCGATCTCCCCGAGGTCGGTCATCACGGTGGCCGCGCTCTCGGGGCAGTTGACGCAGAAGCCGGTGAGGTAGGACTGCCCGTACGAGAAGATGTTGTCGCCGACCCAGGCCATCGGCAGGTAGGCGAGGATGTCCTCGTCCGGACCGAGGCCCTCGAACTCGGCCCCCGCCCACGCCTGCCGGAGCACGTTGTCGTTGGTCAGCACCACCCCCTTGGGCCGGCCGGTGGTGCCCGAGGTGTAGAGGATGACGCCGGTATCCGCCCCCGTTCCCTTCGCGACTTCGGACCGGAAGAAGTTGGGATTGGCCTCGTTGTGCCGCTGGCCATCGGCCTGGACGTCGCGGAAGTCGCGGACGAGGTCCGGATCGTAGTGGCGAAGGCCCTTCGGCCAGAGGTACAAGATGGCCTCGATGCCGGGGACCTGCTCGCGGACCTCGAGGAGCTTGTCGACCTGCTCCTGGTCCTGGACCACCGCGAAGCGCGCCCCGCTGTGTTCGACCACGTAGGCGAGCTCGTCTGCGACCGAGTCCTGGTACATGGGAACGGGGACCCCGCCGAGGGCCTGGGCGGCGCACATCGACCAGTAGAGCCGCGGCCGGTTCTCGCCGATGACCGCGAGCTTGTCGCCCCGCCGGAAGCCGAGGGCGCCGAGACCGCCCGCGAGCGCCTCGACCTCGCCGAGGACCTCGTCCCAGCTCCACGACTGCCAGATCCCGAACTCCTTCTCGCGGATGGCGGGACGCCCCGCGAAGCGCTCCGCGTTGTCGAGGAGCAGCTTCGGGAACGTGTCGAGCTCTGGCGCACGCGGCGGCGCGGGAGTCGTCTTCCTGGCCATGGGCAAGGGTCAACCGGGTGTGGCGCGCTCGCACCGGACGCACGATCCGGGAGCGGAAGACGGGGATGCTACGGAATCGCCCCGCGCCCCGCAATACCGCCGCGCACGCGATGGCGGGGAACGGCCTCCGTGTCGGCGGTCCGGGGCGTCTCCCGGACTGCTGCCCGCACCCCCGAATGTCAGCCCGACGCCGGAGCCTTCACGTGGACGGTGAGGACGTCCGTGTCATGGTACTGCTGGTGGCGAACCGAGGTTGCGAGGTGGCGCAGCAGGCGGAGGGAGACCTCTCGCTCGATTGCCCCCTCGTCCGTCTCGACGCCCAGGAACGCCATCCGATCCTCGAGGTTCTCCCCCCCGGGAGCGGCGACGACCTCGAGGATCGCACCGTTGTCTTCCCGCCGGGCGGACAGATGCAGGCGCCGACCCCGTCCGGACCCCTCTCCGATCGCTCCGGACGCGTCCGGCTGGAGGAGGGTCAGCAGCATCTCCTCCCCCACCGCGTCGAGACGGTCCAACATCTCGAAATCCCAACCGTTGCGCGTCGCGAACGAGCCGAGGAAGTATCTCACCTTCGGCAGCGCCGAGAGAGCGAACTCGATCTCGATCCGGTTTCGGCGGGGCCTTGTCCACTCCACGAACACGGTCATGAGAATGGCCGTCAGGCCACCGGTCGTCATCCCGTTGCGAAACAGGCCGCCCGCCAGCTCCGCGACCTGCTCGGGAAACACCATGTCGTTCTGGAACCCGACCCCCACCCAGAAGGAGACCCCGACGATCAGCCCCTTGCGATAGTCCATTCCACCCTGCATGGCGACGCTCACCCCGACCAGGAAGAGCATCGCCATGAGGACGACGAGGTAGGCGGTGACCACCGGGCCCGGTATCGCGAGGACCACTGCCAGAGCCTTCGGAAAGAATGCGAGGAGGATGAAGATTGCCCCGGTCGCCATACCTACGCGCCGGGCCGCGACACCGGTCAGCTCGGCCAGCGACGAGCTCGTGGAGAGGGTGGTGTTCGGCACGGTCCCCGCAAGCCCGCAGAGGAGGTTGCTCGCGCCCTCCACCGTGACCGTGCCCTGGACCGCCCGGAAGTCGACGGCCCGGCCCCGGCGCCAGGACACCCGCTGGATTGCGACGGAGCTGCTGATGGCCCGGATGGCGCCGATGAGGGCCACCAGGAGGAACGCGGGAAGAAGCGCCCAGAAGACCGGTCCGAAGTCGAGATCGAACCCCGGCCACTCGCCCTTCGGAATGCCGATCCACGACGCGGCGGCCACGCGCTCCACGTCGTAAAGGCCGAAGAACCACCCCACTACCGAGCCGGCGACGACGCCGGCGACCGGCGCCCAGAGGCGCATCGCCCCCGTCGCCTTGAGCGCGACGGCGATGATGACGAGCATCGTCGCGAGGGCGCTCGCGGGCGCCGCGAGCGCGGAGCCACCAGGCGGCGTATCCGTCAGCATGCCGAACACCACCGGCATCACGGTGACCGGCACCAGCATGATGACCGTGCCGGAGACGGCCGGAGTCAGGACCCGCCGGAACAGCGCGAGCCGCGCCGAGATCACGAGCTGGAAGAGCGCCGCGATGACGACCAGGGTAGCGAGCGTCGCCGGACCGCCCTCGACGATCGCGGTGATGCAGATCCCGATGAATGCGCTGGAGCTCGCCATGACGAGCACGTGGCCCGAGCCAAACCGGCCGAACCGGACCGCCTGCAGCACGGTGGCGGCTCCACAGACCGCGACCGACGCGAACACCGCCCACGCGAAGTAGCCTTCCGTCACGCCGGCGGCCCGCATCACGACCGTCGGGATCAGTATCGGAATGGCGACGTTCAGGACCGCGAGCTGCAGGCCGAGGCCGAGGGCCAGCGCGGCCGGAGGCCGCTCGTCGGGCTCGTAGCGGATGCCGGAGCGGCCGGCCGAGCCGCCGGTGCTCACGTTGCAGCCGATGCGCGGCGGAAGCGGCGCGTCCGGTAGGAAACGAGAGACGGGACCGGCATCCCGGAATCCCGGAGAATCATGGCGGGCGGTCTCCCTTCAGCGACGAGAATCGCCCTGAATTATAGGGATCCATGCGGCCATCACGACCCGACGGAAAGCGCGGCCCGCTCGACGGCGCGAAGTCGGTGGATGTCGAGCGTCACGCTCGTCGCCCGATGATGGCCCCGCCCTCACCACCGCCACCAGGTTCGCGTCGGATCCACCCGCCCCCACACTCGTGTCTCGCAGGGCAGGTCTTCTGTTGCGCCGTGCCCTGCCCTCACTTACGATTCGATCCGTCGCCACCGCTTCCCATTCCGGGTCGCGGACCCACCATCGAAGGAGATGACACCAATGACGGCAACGGAAGAACGGCTCAAGCAGATCATCGACGAGCACCTGGACCTTGGCCGGGACCCGGACTTCGATGCCCAGTTGGGTGACTCGGGTGTGTCCTCGGTGGACGCGGTCGCATTCTTCAAGGAAGTAAACCAGGCGTTCGACCTCGGACTCGCACCCGAGGACTGCTTGCAGTTCAAGACCCTGCGAGATCTCGCAAACCACATCGATTCCCGCGCCGGCTGACCACGCCGCGCGGCGGCGAGCACTCGAGCGATATCCCCCGGCTCCGAGTGAGCGGGAGGCCGCCTCCGCACCCGGAGGCAGCCGGTCCCGGTGCCGTACGGGATCCGGTAACGCCGATTCGGGTTCCCGGGTCGAAGAATGCGCCAGAGGGAAGCGGCCTCCTCACCATGACGACAGAAGCCTTGTGGGAGATTCCCGAGCCCCTGTCGGTATGCGACGTCCGCCTTGACGATCACACGGTCACCACCGTGCGGCAGCATGGCAACGCGTCGGGCCCGCGGCTGGTCGTCAGCCACGGCAACGGCCTCGCGGCCGATCTCTACTATCCCTTCTGGTCATTGTTTGCCGAAGACCACGAGCTGATCGTCTACGACCTCAGGAACCATGGCTGGAATGGCGTCGGTTCGTCGAAGGAGCACAATGTTCCTACCCTGGTTCACGACCATGACCTCGTCCTCGACTCGATCGACCGAATTTACGGAAACAAGCCGACCGTCGGCATCTATCATTCCCTTTCCACCCTCCTCTCCCTCCTGTCGTTCACCGGACACTATTCGGCCCTGGTGCTGTTCGATCCACCCCTGTGCAAGCCCGGCGCAAGCCAGAACGAGCTGATCGCGGCCGCTGAACGAGCTGCCAAGGGGATCCGGCGGCGAGGGCACCGGTTCAATTCGAGGGAGGAATTTGCCGAGTTCCTTGGCTATCTGCCGGGCTTTACGCGCGTGGTTCCCGGTGGTCTGGAGCTCTTCGCACGGACAACGCTCCGAAAGGCGGCAAACGGGGAGGGGTACGAGCTTCGGTGCCCGCGCGAGTACGAAGCGCAGCTCATGGACTACGCGAGGAGCTTCTTCCCCCTTATCGAGCTGGAGTTCGTCTCCTGTCCGACCAAGGTCATCGGCGCCGACCCGACCCTGCCCTATTCATATCTGCCGACCCTCGACTTCAGTGACGTCATGAGGGCCGACTACGATTTCATTCCCGACGCGACGCACCTGCTCCCGCTGGAAAGGCCGGAGACGTGCGCCGCGTTGGTCCGCGAGTTTCTCGAGCGGCACGAGCTCGTCTAGCCCGGAGGTGGGGCCGGTCGCTCCGCCTTCTTCATCCAGTGGCGCCGACGTTCGAACGGATAGTCCGGGAGCGAGATCCGACGCCGGGTCTCGCCCGCGAACAGCCCCGCGAAGGACACCGCGAGCCCCGCCTCCCAGGCCCCGGCGACCGCCTGCACGAAGCCGCCGCCCGACCCTGCCACCGGGGCTTCCTCGCCGGCCGACGGCCGCCGCAGGCTCGAAAGGACGACCGGCCGGGCGGCGTTGCCGGCCATTTTCCGCCACGCGGCCGCCACCGCTGTCCCCAGCGCCGCGTCCGGACCGATCTCGACGACCGCATCGACGCCGAGCGCCGCCAGCGTCCCGATGCAGCCCTCGAACGCCGCGGGAGCGCCCGCCGCCTGCCGGCGCCAGTACGCCGGGTCCCGAGCCGCATCGGGCGCCACCTCCCGGCCCGATGCACCGCTCACCAGGGTCAGTGACGGCGGGACCATCGCGACTACTTCCGGCGCCGCTCCCTCGTCGTCAAGGGTTGCGGCGAGGCGCAAGCCATCGTCGAGGCCGAACACCCCGGCGGCCTGCGCGGCCGCAAGCTCCCCGAGGCCGTGCCCGACCGCCACGCTCGGCCGCAACCCGACGCTCGACCACAGCGCGGTGAGCGCGCACTCGAGTGCGTAGACCGCCGGCCGATTCCACCGCGGATCGTCCAGATCGCCCGCTGAGGCCGACCGGCCGAACATCACGTCCAGCAACGAGGCTCCCCGCGTTTCGCCCAGCACCTCTTCGCAGCGGTCGAGAACCGCCCGCACCACCGGCTCGCTCGCGTAGAGCGCCTCACCCATCCCGACCCACCCGATCCCCTCACCGGGGTATGCGAACGCCACCTTCGCCGCCTTCTCCGGCGCCCCCGGCCTCCCGTCCGCCTGCGCGCGCGCGCGAAGGCCCTCGCGCAGCGACTCCCGGTCCCCGAACAC